>NZ_JAQUHV010000002.1 GCF_028681615.1 Sulfuricurvum sp. | reverse complement strand
TTCTTTTCCGAGCCAATCTGCCGCAAATGTCGCTGCAGTATGTCCGGCGACTCCGCCGCCGAGGACAACTAATCTCGCCATATCTTCTCCTTAGATGAATTCCATAAAAAGTGATTATAACCCCAATACATCACATTTATATCACATCCTTAAAATAAGCCTTGCATTTTAGACTAAAAAAAAATTACAAGCAGGCAATGTTACATTTTTTCCCAATATGTATAAAAAAAAACCTTTTTATTTATTCTCTCAAACTCCCGTATTGACGGATAAAACTGTTTCTTGTATTGACTTTTACCGTCATTACCATTATAATTCTTACTGATAGTTAAAAGCTATAATTATTATTTGTATATCGGATTATAACAAGGTATAACAATGCAAAATGTTCTTATTATCGGAGGCGGAATCGCCGGAGTCGAAGCAGCGATTTATTATCGTAAAGAGGGCTTTGAGGTTGAACTGATCAGCGACCGGCCCTACGTATTTATCTATCCTATTGCGATTTGGATTCCGGTAGGGACAAGTACCTTCGACAATGTAGCTTTCCCTCTCGAAAAACTTTCACGACGTCACGGTTTTAAACTGACCATCGACCGAGTAACCTCGATCAATGCGAAACAAAGAGCTATTACTCTCGAAAAAGGTGGGGAACGTAAAACCGACCATCTCGTCATCGCGACAGGGGCGAGCAAGATGAAACATGCCGGAATCGAGCATACCCTCTCTATCTGCGGTATACCGGAACAATCCGTACAACTCAAAGAAAAAATCGATGCGTTGATTACCAAAGGGAGCGGTAAAATCGCATTCGGTTTCGGAGGCAATCCTAACGATCCGAGCGGTGTGCGCGGCGGACCGGGATTTGAACTCTTTTTCAATCTCCACCACCATCTCAAAAAGCTCGGTATCCGTGACCGGTTTGAAATGACTTTTTTTGCACCGATGCCTCAACCCGGTGCCCGTATGGGGCCAAAAGCGCTTACTCTGATGGAAACACTGTTCAAACGTAATCGCTTCGCTACACGATACGGTAAAAAAATTGCCCGATTTGAAGAAAACGGTGTCGTCTTTGAGGATGAAAGCCGTTTAGAGAGTGATCTGACGATGTTTATCCCTGCCGGAGACGGCCAGCCGTTTATCAAAGAATCAGATCTTCCCCTCAACCCTGCAGGTTTCATCCGCATTAATGAGTTTTGTGAAATCATCGGCGTCCAAGGATGGTATGCCATCGGTGACGCGAGTGCACTCGAAGGACCGGATTGGAAAGCGAAACAAGGGCATATTGCCGAAGTAATGGCACGCAATGCGGCGCATAACAGTGCCCTTGCATGGGGATTCAAATCAGGTGAGAAAAAAAGCTATCGCGATCATCTCAATATCCTCTGTGTTATGGATATGGGCAACGGTGCCGGATTCGTCTACCGTGACGATAAAAAAGCTTTGCTTATCCCGATGCCGATCATCGGACATTGGCTGAAAATCGGATGGGGATGGTATTACAAAATGTCGAAAATGGGTTATATTCCCCGTATCCCCGGAATGTAAATCCAGACACACTACCCAAGGAGAATTTCTATGCATCACAAAAAACTTACATTAGCGTTTTTAACTTCAACCCTTATGATGACTCTTGGGATGACTTCCTCGTTGGCCTCTGAAAAAGGCGCAACCCTATTCGAGGAAAAATGTGCCGCATGTCATCTCAAACAAAGACCGGCTTACGAAGAGATGAAAAACTTGATTGCACCACCGATCATGGGGGTTATGACCCACGTAAAAGATGCCAAAGCAAACAAAGAAGAGGCAGTCACTTTCATTGTCGATTATATCTTTGATCCGTCGCACGCAAAAGCCGTATGCATGAAACAATCGATCCAACGTTTCGGGCTCATGCCCTCACAAAAAGGGAGCCTAAGCAAAGAAGAAGCTACCGTTATAGCTGAATATCTTTATAAAAATTATGGCTATTAAAACTTTATACTTTTAGAATTTTTGTAATAATCTCGAATACATTATTCGAAAGGTTAGGATGATTTTTAATCCGCTCTAATTGCGTCTGCATCTGCGCTTTTTGCAGTGCAGAGAGTTTCCCGTAATTTTTAAACGCACCTGCCAGGCCCGAAGCGATTTGCGGGTTCAAAGCATCAATCTCGATCACTTTGTCCGCTACAAATTTAAATCCTTCTCCGCTGCCATCATAAAAAGCAACCGGATTTCGGGCAAACGAACCGATCAACGCGCGGACAAGATTAGGTACTTTGGGATCGTACGCCGGATCATTTTGCAATGCCTGAACGCGTGTAAGCGTCCCCTCACGACGAGACGATGCGCATACCGCAAAGTATTTGTTCATAACCAGCGTTTCATCTTTATAGCGAGTATAAAAATCATTTAACGCTTCTCCAACATCATTGGGAGCATAGTTTTCCAGCAGATCCAATGCTGCAATACGTTCCGTCATAGAATGGGCCTCATAATAATGGTCCTGACACATTATGCTCACTGCCGGATCGTTTAAACTCATCAATATTCCGAGCAAACGGTTCTTCAAAGCACGTTTGCCCATACTGCGTCCGTCAATACCGGCGTTTGTAGGTTCATACAGCGCTTGAATATCACTCTTTAATCGATCAAAATAACGTTTTGCCAATATTTGCTTTAGGCGCTCTTGCGCTTCGGCGATGGCATTGACGTCAATAACCTCCTGACGCTGCATGAGGGTTGTAATGGTCGGAAGTTCAAGAAGCTGCGCTTTCAACATCGGATCAATCGAATCATCGACCAAAATCTCGCCGTAGCTCTCAATGTATCGTTCATCCACCTCACCACCCGACATCATCGACTCCAATATTTCGATACCGAACCGATTCGCCGCTTCATAACGAACGAATCCATCCGAATCATGTGCCATCAAAAAAGGATAATCAAGTTGATCGCACTCGATAATCACCGGAGCACTGAAATGGCGGTTTAACGAGAGACGAGGATGTGTTGGAATCGCACTGAATGTGATCTCACTAACCTGATCGGTAATCCATAACGTTGTCTTGTTCAATAAAATACAATCGGACGTAATCAGATCAAAATTTTCGCCAGACTCGGACAAAAGTCCGATCGTCAACGGAAATGCATACGGAAGCTGTTCTTGATGACGTGTATTTTTCGGAACGCTTTGGATAATATGTAATACCAATATCGCCGAGTCAGGATGATATTCGCTTGTAATTTTCAATGTCGGGGTACGTTCCTGAGAGTACCACCGTTTAAACGGCGTCAAATCGACCGGGCTCTCTGACTCCATTGCCCATAGGAAATCTTCCGTCCCCACCGCTTGACCGTCAAAGTTCTCGAAATATCGGTCCATCGCGCGACGGAAACGTTCCCGACCCAAAACGGTATACATCATCCGAATCACTTCCGCACCCTTCTCATAAACGGTAGCGGTATAGAAGTTATTGATCTCCATATAATGGTCCGGCTTGATCGGATGGGCGGTCGGTCCCGCATCTTCGACAAACTGGCGTTCTCGAAGTGCACGAACGTCATCAATACGCTGCGTGAGCTCTGAGTTCATATCGGCACTGAAAGTCTGATCTCTAAATACGGTCAACCCCTCTTTCAGTGTGAGTTCAAACCAGTTTCGGCAAGTAATACGGTTACCGGTCCAGTTGTGAAAATACTCATGTGCAATGACACTCTCGATTCCCATAAAATCGGTGTCCGTTGCCGTCTCTTCATCGGCGAGGACATAATGGGAATTAAAAATATTAAGCCCTTTGTTCTCCATCGCCCCCATGTTGAAACTGTCCACAGCCACAATATTATAGACCTCGAGATCGTATTCGCGTCCATAGGTGTATTCATCCCACTCCATCGACTTTTTCAAACTGCGCATCGCATGATGACATTTGTTTTCATTGCCCTTGTCACAATAGATTGCCAAATCGACTTTTTTACCGTTCATCGTTGTAAAGGTATCCGTAATAGAGCCTAAATCTCCTGCGACCAGGGCAAACAAATAGCACGGTTTTGGGATCGGATCTTCCCAAAGCGCCAAATGTTTGCCGTTGTCCAATGTTGCCGTTCCGCGCAAATTCCCGTTGCTGAGCAAAACGGGACACGTTTCTTTGTTGGCAATGATTTTCGTGGTAAATTTTGCCATTACGTCGGGACGGTCGATAAAATAGGTGATGCGGCGGAACCCTTCCGGTTCGTTTTGCGTGCACCAAATACCGCCGGAACGGTACAATCCCTCTAATGCGGTGTTTTGATCCGGATAGATACGGTTGATGATGCGGATACGGGCACTGTCGCAATCGAGCGGAAGGGTCAAAGCCTCTTCGGTTTTTATGTACATCTCTTCGGTATAGAGAACGTCATCCACCCAGATGAGTTCCAAATCCAGCATCTCACCATCCAGTTTCAACTCTTTTGAATCGGGATCACATCGTTTGATCTCCATAATGTTCTCAACCCGGGTCGAGCTGTTTTCGATAATAAATTCAAGCGAACAGGTCTCAACCGTATATGCGCTGGGTTGATAATCTTTAAAATAAATCGTTTTATGATCTTGCATAGTTTATCCATTTATGGTTTTTTGAAATAATACTCAAATTACGGTACACTTAAGACATTAAAATATAAAGTCACAATGATGCACAATAGTCTGAACCTTGCCCGACAACCTATTTTAGACCGATCCGAGAACATTATCGGCTATGAATTCTTTTATCGTGACAGTTACGGAGAATGTGTAATCGATGATCCGAGACATGCTACCGCATCGGTTTTGGTCAATCTCCTCAATCAAGTCGGTTCAACCTCGGCATTCGGTGAATCTTTGGCCTTCATCAATACCGACGGGCCGCTGCTTCTCACCGATATTCTGAGAACTTTGCCCAAAGAAAAATTTGTCTTTGAACTCTCCGAATCCGCAAAAATTACAGCCCGTATCCATGAAGCCATACGCCATTTTCACTCCCTCGGGTATCGGTTTGCACTGGACAATGCATCTTTTAATCCACACTACATCGAAACCTTTTCACCCCTTTTTCCGTATATGGAATTTGCAAAATTTGATGTGACCCAGACGGATATCGAACAATTTAACCATGCACCGAACCCCTATGGGAAAATGAAACTCATAGCTCAAAAAGTGGAATTTTACGAAATGGCTGAAGCGTATGAAGCTCTTGGATTCGAGTATTTTCAAGGGTTTTATTTTGCCCATGCCCACCTCATTACCGGACGCCGGATCGATCCGCAATACATGGATGTTATGGAGCTTTTTACCCTGCTTCAGGACGATGCCCCGATGGAAGAGGTATGTGACTCTTTTAAATATCAGGGTATCCTCGCACTGCAACTATTCCAATTCCTCCGTTCGGCACATCCGGAATACATTGAGGGGGCGATTTCCATACGGGAGATTATCGAACGTTTCGGCAAAAACGCTCTTATGCAGTGGCTCTTGCTGATCATCTATTCCAAATCAGGAACTCGGGCAATCGATGAGAAAAACTCACATGCCGTTTTTGCCCAGAACCGAATCGACCGGATGATCTCATTATTGGAAAAAAGTACCCCGCATCCTACGGAACATCAACTGGAACAAATCCAATTGATTGCGATGCTTTCACTCTTAGAAGGGCTGATGAATGTTCCGATGGAGAGTCTGCTCCAAACACTTCATCCGAATCAGGAGATCGAAGATGCGTTATTGACACATACCGGAATGTTAGGGAGGATTTATGCCGCTACTCTCAAATTAGAGAAAGGCGACGTGAACAGTGCGGCATTGTTGCTCAAATCCTACGGGATTACTCCCGAGGAAATATCGATTACATCAATCCGTTAAGCATCAGATATCGATACATCGGCTGTAGCATATACAGATCGAACGCCCACCATATCCATCGAGGTTTTGCCGGATCAAGAGGGAAAGACGGTGCCAAACCGTCATAGTTGAACTCCGCCATAATAATCTCACCGTATGAAACTTTTAATGGACAGACGGTATAACCGTCAAATTTCAAGGTCGGCTCTTTTTTCTCCATAACCGAAATCAGATTCCCCACTACAATCGGCCCTTGGTGACGTGCACTTCCCCCCGTTTTACCGATCGGAATACCGCACACGTCTCCGATCCCGAAGACATTTTTATAACGGCGGTGCTGAAGCGTTTCACGATCCACTTCCAACCACCCTTTAGCCGTCCCTTTTTGCCATCCAAGCAAAGAGTTGGCAACGGCATCCACTGCCGCTGTCGGAGGAACGATATGGATAAAGTCGTATTCCATATCCACATCTTCTTCTTTATCGATCATATCGTATTCGTTAAGGTCTTTATCAAATTCCCCTTGAACTTGATACTTGTGATGGAACGTCGCTATTTTTTTCTCTGCATCGATACGGATAAGTTCATGACCGAATTTATTGGTGATGTTGCCGTATCCATCTTGAACTTTATGCAATGCCGCATCGATCTCCGGAAGACCGAACAATTTTTCACCCGCAGTCGCAAACGTAAACTCAGCACTCAATTTATCACGTTTGAGGAAGTCATCGCTGAGATAGAGGATTTTTTGCGGTGCACCGCCGCATTTGAGCGGAGTGGACGGTTGAGTACAAATAACACGCGGTTTAGAGGTTTTAGCCGCTTCATGCAGTGCTTTAAACCAATCGCGTGTAATCGTTCCTCCCTCAGCCGTTCCTGCTGCCAAATCATTCAAATAGACACTTGAAATACCGTTTTTCCCGATCATATCAACCGTGAGACCCTCGATTTGCTCATAGTGGTATTGAACTCCCGCTGCTACGATAAGATAATCGTACTCGACAACAGTCCCTTTTTTAGTTTCTAGTTTGTTATTATCAGGATCAAAGGTAGCAACTTCATCTTTAATCCATTTTACCTCGTCACCGATATAGCCCGTGTTATCGAAAATAATATCTTCAGGATCGTATTCACCCGCAGCGACAAAAATCTGACCCGGCTGATAGACATGCTTTTCATTCGGAGCGATAATGGTAATATCGGGTTTAGAAAGGGCTCTTCGTAAACGTGAAAGTGCCATCAATGCACCTGAGCCTCCTCCGACAATAACGACTCGCCCCCTCGCGTCTGATGAAGAGGCATTTGCTGTAGCAGGAGCACCTGTACTTGCCAACGCAGCTGCGGCTACCGGCGACAGTGCCATCATTTTTAACGCATCACGCCGTGAGAGGCTTTCGTTCTCTTTTACTTTTTTAAAAATCTCATCGTAATTCATTCTAAACTCCTTTTCATATATTCGGTTACATTTCTATGTCTATTATCACTGTGAATAGATTAAAGTATCTTAAAAGTGAATGAACTTTCAGTGATTTATTACTATATTTTTACGACACTCGTTTCCCAGCCGTCATATTGCCCTTCACATTGGTATGTTATCTCAATCAAATGCAAAGTTAATGTATCAATATCGTAATAAAACGGTTTATCCTGACGGTAAAAACTGAGCCCGACCATAGGTGTATTTTCGTTCACATCTATCAGCTCTTTGACTTTAAATGCTTCCGATTCGATCCGTTCCACAAAAGCCGTCCGCTGTTCAGGGGTTTCAAAATACGCTTTATGCTCGATTGCTCTCGGTAAATGCAGAGAATCGCCGTTGGCTTTTAAGTTGTCGCATACTTTGTGATTGTGAATAATCTGCCACTCGATCGGTGTCGGGAAAAGTAGTTTGTTATAAATTTCCCAATCCGAATCCATTTTTGAACCGAATTCATATTGATACCCTTCAAAATCATTCATTGCAGCCGCTACGACATCCGGCCATTCAAAATCGTGTTTCAGATAATAGATAAACGTGATTTCGCCGTTTGAAACAATCTTGCCGACGTAGTTGCCGATACGGTATCTGAGAGATTCCATTTCGATTTTATCTTCGATAAAATTGAGCTGTGCCTCTTCGTTTTCGGAAACAAGCCCCTTGTCATTCGGTGTATTCATGGCAAGCTTGATAAATCCGACATAAAATTTATCCTCACTCGGAAGTTCAGCCGAAATCCCCGCGTTCACCAAAACCGATGCGATGTTGCCATCGATTGTTTTCATATATAATTCCCAATATTCTTGCATACTCTACTCCATTTCCAACGTCATTAAATACATATCTTCTCCATCGATCACTTTGACATCCAAACTTTCACACGCTGGACATTTGTAAAAAATCTCATCCAAGGTTGTCTGTACTCCACACTCTTTGCATTCGATCACCAGAGGCTGTACGTTAAGGACAAAATCTGCTCCGTCACACACCGTTTTTTCTTTAAATGTATTAAATGCTATTTCCAATAGATGCGGTTCCACTCCGGACATTTTACCGATTTTGACGATGATTTTCGTTACCGCTTCGGCTTCATTTTCTTTTGCGATATCCTCGCACTGCGTCAATAATGCCTGCACTATCGAATACTCATGCATAGCGTTCTCCTTTTATATAATGGGGTGTCTGAATCGGGCAGAGCTTATAAACAAATGCTTTGCGCAGACGATTAAAATCGCTGTTCGGATCGTAAAAACTCGGATACATCTCTTCCAGCTCTTTTTCACGGTGCTGTTGGATTTCCTGCGCAAAGGACGGATCATTGATTTTCCCTCGTTTGGCCTCGATCAGTTCATAATATCGGTCTTCATCGGCGACCAAGCCCATACAATAGCGATGCAATTCTTCAAAATAGTTCGCATCGTCTTCTGGCATAAGTGCATCCGCCAAACCGATTTGGGCCGCTTTAGCCGCACTCACCGGCAGACATTCTGTCGTCAGTGCGTATGCTTTTTCTGCTCCGACGCGTCGGGGCAGAGTAAAGGTCCAATATTCACTCCCGTGCAAGCCGAGCGTTTGGTAATGCGGGTTCAGAACAACTCCCTCACGTGTGATGACATGATCGGCTGCAAGAGCTAAAAAGACACCTCCCGCACCTGCGTTTCGATGCAGTGAACTCACCGTCACTACCTCATCGCACATCAAAATAGATTTGACGACCTCGTTCATCGAATGGATATTCGACCAGCCGTCTTCATCCGGTTTTTTCGAATCTTCCATAATATTCAAATGAATCCCGTTCGAAAAAAAATCGCTTCCGCCCATCAGAACCAGCACTTTTATCCCCGTCTGTTTGAGATGATCAAACGCATATTTCAACCGTACACACTGGTGCGCACCCATCGCACCGTTATGAAAATCAAATCCAAGGTACCCTATCTCATCACGCACAAAATAGGTAATCTCTTTAAACGTCTCCCTCCCGGGTTCGACAAAGAGCGGCAAACGCTCTTCCCTTACCCCTTTGAGCCGATCTTTCAATACATATGTTGCAGGAAGCTTGATACCGGGGGTATGCCGCTCTTTGAGATGCGAAATCCAGAGGGCTCCGTCACGCGTACCAATACAGATAGCACCCTCACGTTTTGCCAAAACCTCTTTGATCCCGCCTCTCAGTATTGCTTCTTTATGTACTCCGTATAAAAAACACTCCAAATCCAAAATCGTATCGGCGACTCCCGGGTGACTGTCGCCGCTGTGGATTTTTTTAATAATCTCGTCCGTGCCGTCTTGTTCCCAGTCGATACGGCGCTCCTGCTGGGTCATCACCAAATGGGCCGATCCGGGCAAGCTATGTTCATGTTGGGACATCGGGCTAAAAATCGGGTCATTCAACGATTCGAGCAGTTCGGACACCAAGGCCGATGCAAGGGTCCCCACTTGGTTACGGTAAATGGAGGCTTTAGCTCCACTTTGCATCGTGAATGTGCCGTGAGCATAAATATCCCCCGCATCGTATTCGCCGTTAGCCCGGAGGATCGTCACACCCCAGGTTTTTTCTTTTTTCATAATTGCCCAGTCAAGAGCATGCGCTCCGCGGTCTCCCGCTATTCCGGGATGGATGATAAACGTCGGGATCGTCTTCCAGATACTTTGCGGAATCCTCTTTTTTAAAAAAGGAGAGAGGATAAGATCGGGGTTAAATTCGGCAGCCTCTTCGATAAGCTGAGCGTCATTGATGGCAAAACTTACGCCCACCGTTTCCCCTCGATCTCGAAGATCGCAAAAAATGCGCTGGCTCAATGAATTAAACGCCGAAACGACCAATAAAATACGCAACTGTTTCTACTTTTTCAGCATATCCGAGGCAACAGTTCCCCGGTAGGTAAATCCATAAACCGTTTGGACCCCCATGCGCTTAAGAGTACAACCCGTCCGTCATACTGATGGGTAACATCCGCGATAATCGACGCATAGCGTGCCTCTTCAAATTCTTGCAATATTGCTACCGCTTTGGCGGCATCTTCGCTTTTTACGGCCAATACAAATGTCCCCTCGTTTGCGAGGTTGTACGCTTCAAATCCCAGAATTTCGCAAATCCCGCGCACCTCATCGCTCACCGGTAAAGATTCTTCCTGAACTTCGATACATACCGCGGACTGTTTCGCCCATTCATTCAGTACCGCCGCAACACCGCCGCGTGTCGCGTCACGCATTGCCGTGATTCGGATACCTTCCGAGAGAAGTTTTTCGACCAGCGGCCACAACGAGGTACAGTCGCTTTGCAGCGCAGAACTAAATTCCATTCCCTCACGGTTAGCGAAAATCGTTGCTCCGTGACGACCGATCTGGTTTGAGATGATGATCGTATCGGCTTCGCTCACACAGTTGGAGGAAATACCGCTTTTTTGAACGATTCCGACCCCTGTCGTATTGATGAAAATCTTATCGACGCTTCCTCTCGGGACGACCTTGGTATCCCCGCAAACGATGAGTGCTTGGTTTACTTCCAGCTCTTTTTTCATCGAACGGACGATTTTTTCCAGATCATCGATCGAAAATCCTTCTTCCACAATCACGGCACACGTCATGTAAGCGGGCTTTGCCCCCATCATCGCCAGATCGTTACAGGTACCGCAGATACTGAGTTTTCCGATATCTCCCCCGTCAAAAAAGATGGGGCTGACGGTGAAACTGTCGGTCGTAAACGCCAACCGTCCGCCGTCGATGATCGCCGCATCTTCACTCTTTTCCAGAATCTCGTTTTTAAAATGTTTATAAAATATCTTGGAGATCAGTTCAGCGTTTTCCTGCCCCCCGTTTCCTTGTGCCAGTACAATGTTTTTCGTCATATTAGATTCCCGTATTTATAATAGGCGGCACATGCCCCTTCCGAACTTACCATACAGCTTCCCAGCGGGGAACTCGGCTTGCATGCCGTTCCAAATACACTGCACTCCTGCGGTTTTGCAAAACCGCGTAAAATATCTCCGCAGATACAAAGTTTGTGATCGTCGATTTCATCATACGGAAGAATATTTTCAAATAAAACCTCCGCATCATAGGCGGCAAATTCATCGCGGAGTTTTAATCCGCTGTTCGGTACATTTCCCATCCCTCTCCACTTAAAGAGGCTCACTTTTTCAAAATAGTGTTCGATCAGCGCTTGTGCTTTGAGATTTCCCTCCGGTGTAACAAGCCGTTTATACTGGATTTCCAAATCACTGCGCCCTTCATTAAACTGCTTCATCATCATATAAATAGCTTCCATGACATCGACCGGTTCAAAACCGGCAACGACAACGGGAATATGATATTCTATAGAAAACAGTTCATAAATTTTTGAACCGCTGATAACGCTGACATGCGATGGGCCGATAAACGCATCGATCCTGTGGTCATAACTGTTAACGTGTTCATCACGGCTGTCGATCAATTCTTTCATCACTTCGGGCACGGTCACGTGATTGATATGAAAAAAGATATTGTTGATTCCCCGTTTGATCACGACGTCGAGCAAAGCTGCTGTCATTGGTGTCGTCGTCTCAAAACCAATCGCAAAGAAAACAATTTTTTTATCCGAATTTTCCTCAGCAATTTTGAGCGCGTCCATCGGGGAATAGACGTATCTGACATCCGCACCCTTGGCTCTGGCATCCTGTAATGAACCGTGGCTTCCTGGGACTTTAATCATATCTCCCAGCGTCAGTAAAATCACATCCGGCTGCATGGCAAGTACATATGCATGATCAACCCGTTCTTTGGGCATGATACATACAGGACATCCGGGTCCGTGAATAAAATTGATGTTTTCTGGCAATAGCTGCGTAAGGCCGTATTTCATGATCGTATGGGTATGTCCGCCGCACACCTCCATGATATTGACATTTCGATCAAGTTTTTTTGCCTCTGCTGCGATCAGTTTTTGATACCCTTTGATCACATCGGGGTCACGGAACCCGTCATAGAGGTCTTTGAGTTCGAGTGAGCTCATGGGGCTTCTCTATTGACGCAATTATCATCTTCGAGGACCAATACTCTGCGTTCTTCTTCATCGAGTTTCTCTAATATCTCCTGATACACCCTCAGCGATTCAAGCGCATCCTCTTCATCGATCTTGTTCATAATAAAACCGATATGCAATAGAACGTAATCTCCGATTTTGACAGACCCCTCTTCCATCAAATCCAGTCCTGCAGTGCGTTGGACTCCCATAGTGTCGACGGTTGCGATATTAAGTTCCGGATCAATTTTGACCACTTTTGAAGGTATGGATAAACACATAATTACGCTCTCATCTTTCGTTTAAATTCTATCCATTCGATAACCCGCTTCACAGAGTCCTCATCGTTGATGTTTACTTCCAAAATATCGACGTTGGGTTTGATTTTGCGTGCTTCGGCTTTCTCGCGCTCGATATCGTATTTGAAATACGGGAGCAAATCGGTTTTCGTAATCAAAATAAGATCAGCCGCTCGGAACATCACCGGATATTTGGCGATCTTATCTTCCCCTTCGGGAATAGAGACAAGGACGATATTGAGGTGTGAACCTACGTCATAGCTCGCCGGACAGACGAGGTTTCCGACATTTTCGATAAAGCACACATCCAAATCGGCAATCGGCATATCGTGCAGCCCTTTATGAACCATAAACGCGTCCAAATGACATGCGCTTCCCGTCTGAATCTGCACGGCAGGGATTCCCACCGCTTTGAGGCGGTCGGCGTCTCTCGATGTCTCCAAGTCCCCTTCGACCACGCCGAATTTAAACGGAGCCAAGCTGCCCATCTTTTCGAGCAAAGTCGTTTTTCCGCTGCCGGGTGAGCTCATCAGATTGATCGCCAGCACCCCGTATTCGTTGAAATGCTCACGATTGTGGTGCGCTTCCTGATCGTTTTTATCCAAAATCTTTTTGATCACCGCAATCGTTTTCGTGTCATTGAGCTGAGGGTTATGGTGCAGTGTCTCATGCGCTGCCTGATGCGTGTGGGAATGATCGTGGCTATGGTCATGATGGTGACCTTCATGATCGTGGTGATGGTGATGACCCTCGTGGTCGTGGTCGTCATGATGATGATCGGTAATAGAGCATCCGCAGTCTTTACACATATTTATAATCTCCTGTATTCCAATTTTATTTTTTATTCAATTAAGCTAAAAGCATATTTCCGCCCACAAGAACAGAAACAGTCCCCACCGCGGCAAAAACCCGACGCACATTTTTGATATTGGTCAAAATATCTTTATTAATCCATGATATGACCAAACCGAAACTAAAAAAGACTACCATAACGCCCGCGATAAAAGCAAGAATCATCGTAAAATCAACCGTTTGTCCATGCAAAACGCCTAAGGTAACCAGCATACCGCGCACCCCGCCGATTCCCATCAATACCCCTACACCAAATGCCGATGTCGTTGTAGAAGTTTCATGTTGATGTTCCTTTCCAAACCAGATATGGACATGTTTTTTGTTTTCATGTGTATGGGTTTTTAAATGAATTTTATTGGCATATACCATATAAAGCAGATAGAGCCCTATCGAGAGAATCACGTTCGAAGCGATAATATCCCCGTACGCCATAAACTCGGCAGGGATCGTATAATACTGCAAGATTTTTGCAAACATGAAAAGCATGATTCCATGTCCAACCGCAAAAGCTCCGACAATCATAAATGTTTTTTTCGCTTCTTTACCGATCGAGAAATCGGTAATTGCCGTCAAATGATCCGGGCCGAATGCATGCAATATACCATACCAAAAAATGATCATTAAACCAATTTCCATTTTATTGCTCCCATTTATGAATAATCATTCAGAATAAGAGATTATAGGTCTTTTGGGTAAAAAGAAGCTAAAACATCTCATTTCTTATATATTTTTAGAACTAATTTTATTTTCAACGGCAGAAAGGTAGATAAATTTTTATTATCATGACTAAAAACATCCATCATGATAATGATTTGCTACAATATACCTTATGAAAGTCTCTGATACTTGTATTTACTGTGCTTCACCTCTTTATCATCTCAGAGAGGGATATGTTAAATGCAGTCAATGCAAAAAAAAATACAGCCCGGTACGTATTAATCAGATCAAAACGCTTATCCAACTTTTTTGCAATGACGAAAACGCCCTCGAAGCATCCAAATCTCTGAACATAACTTACGTGACCGTTTCAAAATACTATCAGAAATTCCGGCACATTTGCGCAGAGTATTGTGAAGATCATTACCATCTCCACCGTACGAACGAGAGCCAATACGAAGAGTATCTCTACATCGAAAAATCCAAACGGCGTGATAAAACGGCTATCTTTGATTCCCATAATTTTCTGACATTCAGCTACGGAGAAAAAGTGTATACGCTCCTCATGCCCTCTTTGGTAATGTATAAACAACAATTTGTGGAAGATAATCTCGAAGGAGTGTATTATAAAGAGTTTTCAAAATTTATGCGTATGAGTAAAATCATCAAAATATCCGAACATGACAATGCGATTACCAAGTTTTGGCACTATTTTGAACAGTTTATTACACCTTTTAAAGGGGTCAGTAACGACCACTTTCCCTATTATCTGAAAGAGGCGGAATTTAAATTCAATACGCCAAAACAGCGACGCGCGGAGATTCTTGAAGTACTCTATTTTAAATCTAACGGTTGATTTTGATGACTCGGATATTTAAACGTTTCAATAATGTCTAAAAGACTTTGCGACGTCTCTTTTTTAACAAAATCAATACCGTATGATGATTTTAGATAACCGATAATGGTTCCGATATAGGCTTCGAATCGCTCTTCCAATTCCGTACTGAGCCCCATATGAAACGTAATACTTTTGGGGACGATCCCTATCACATTGGATTCGGGCAGGGGATGTCCCATCAGCTCGATCATATCCAGACACTGCATTACCCCTACTTCATGAGCACCGCCGCTGTTGAGACCGTAACCGCTGAGTTCGTAGGAGGGGATATTGTAAATACTCCCCGGGGTATCGTCCAGATTGATCGTATCAAGGATAATGATATAGGTATTTTCCAAAAAGAGGTTCAGCAGGTTGATCCCCTCTACCCCCCCGTTGATGATATGGACACGATCATTAAACGTGAAATTTGCTTTGAGAAACGCCGCCGCATAAATACCGACGCCATCATCTTCTTCGAGGACATTTCCGACACCTAAAACGACGATAGACATACCTTAAAATCCTTTGCCGTGTTCGATGCTTGGATTGGCGAACTGTTCGAGTATTTCATCCAGACACATGATCTCGGCTTTTTTGCTGCTCTTGATCCCCAATTTTTCGAGTTCATCCACAATCACATCAATATATTCCGACCATTTTAATCGAAGGGCGGGAGTCACTCCGACAGCAACACTGATGATATCTTCGGGAACGATACTGATCATGGTCGTTTCGGCACAGTGGTTTGCCATCGAGCAGATTTGGAGCATCTCGGTGATCTCGACTTCGTTCGCCGTTTTTTTGATCCCCTGATTGGCAATCAACTCATCGCCGCTTAACACTTCGATACTTCCTACCTCTTTCGTGTCATCGGAACTGGTGTTTACAATGACGACGTTCTCATACTCCTGCAGCAGCGGCATCAAGCGAAAGCCCAAAGTTCCGCCATCCACGATATCCAGTGCCGGTTCAAACGTAAAATTTTCTTTGAGATATTTTCCGGCATACAAACCGATCCCTTCATCCATAAAAAATGCGTTTCCCGAACCGATCAATGCGACTTTAGCGTTCATTCTTTTCCTTTAGTATTGTGAATTATATAATAGAGTTGTCCTAATGCAATCGATCCGTCATTAATCGGCGTTTGCTGTTGGGCATAAAACGCTCCATTACCGAAGCGGTGGTACAATCGTTCCATCAACGCACGGTTTTGAAATACCCCTCCTCCGATAACGATCGGCAATTCCGGATGCAGAGCAGCAAATCTCAGCATGATGGCCTCGACCGTAGCAATAAATCGGCTGGCAATGAGCCGTTTCGAATCCGCTTCAGCGATGAGGATAATGATCTCTTTTACCATGTCTGAGAGATCTACCGCACCCTCTTCAACACTAAATTCAAACGGTTGCGTGATCGACTCATCGACGAATGATTCCATAATCATCCCGCCCTGGCCTTCATAATCGAGCGTCTGGATAAATCCTCCCAATGAGGCTACGGCATCAAACAGCCGACCCATCGAGCTGCTCAGGGGAGCATTGATGTTTTTCTGCCACATATGATGAAGCGTCCGTATCTCGTGAGGCAGAAAAGCTTCCGTTGTCGGGGTTTTCAGCTCCAGAACCTCTTCTAGAGTATAGGAGTCAAACAACAGTGAGAGTGCGATTCGGCGCGGTTCTTTAATCGCTTTGTCACCACCTAAAAGGGCAAACGGTTTTAGAAAACCGATCCGCTCATATCCATGCGTATCGGCAATCAGGACTTCACCGCCCCAAAGGTTCCCGTCATCTCCGTATCCGGTCCCGTCAAATGCAAATCCCAACACTTTTTCTTCCAAACTGTACTCGGCCATACAGGCAAGGATATGGGCATAATGATGCTGTACGGTAATATGGTCTCTCTTTGCGGCAACGGCATATTGAGTCGAACTGTAAAACGGATGTAAATCGCTGGCAATCACCGTGGGTTCAGTCTCATAAAATCGTTTGAACGTTTGGATGGTGCGATCAAAATAACCATCCGCTTCCACACTTCCCAAATCACCGATATGTCCGCTCAACACCATGTTGTTTTGTACCCCGAGGGCAATAGCGCTTTTTTGGTGTGCGCCTACTGCCATGACACTTTGTTCAAGCGTTTGTGTCAATGGAAAAGTACGAGGTGCGAACCCTCGACCCATTCTGAGCATGACGACTCTTCCCTCTGCGATTTGAAGTACGGAATCATCGAGAGGGTTGATGATAGTGCGATCATGGCTCAAAACGGCATCGACCACATTTCCCAATCGGCTCACGATCTCATCCGTTCGGACAATAATAGGTTCATCGCTTACATTGGCACTGGTCGCGACAAGCGGAAAATCGATTTGCTCGAAGAGAAGACGGTGCAATGGGGTATACGGGAGAAAAACCCCTAGCCGATCGATCGTAGGTGCTACATACTGAGAAAGATCCGTATCTTTTTTTGCACGTACGACCACGATCGGCTTAAGCGCGCCGGCGATGTGTGCTCGCTCATCCTCGGTAATTTCACTATAGCGTTCCAAATCTTCGAGAGAGCGAAACATCACAGCCAGCGGTTTGGCCTTGCGATGTTTGCGGCGACGCAATTCAGCCACGGCGATATCGGAAGTGGCATCGCACATCAAATGAAATCCGCCCAGCCCTTTAAGGGCGATTATTTTCCCCTCTTTCACCATTTTTACAGCCAGTTCGAGAGGATCGCCCACGATTAGGTTCCCCTGATTATCGATCATTTTCAACTTCGGACCGCATTGCGGACAGCTGATCGGTTCGGCATGATAACGGCGGGAATTGGGATCGGTGTATTCCGCCTCGCATTCCGGACACATCGTAAAATGTTTCATAGAAGTGCGTACCCGATCATACGGAGGGATTTGGATGATCGTATATCGGGGACCGCAATCGGTGCAGTTGATAAAGGGGTATTGGTAGCGGCGGTTGGAGGGATCGTCCATCTCGGCTTCACATGCGTAGCATAAAGCGCTATCCAAGGGAATAGCGACGCTCCCCTCTCCCATAAAACTCTCTAAAATCTCAAAATCATCGTAGGTAATACTATCAGTTACCTCACTGACACTCAGTGAGTCGATACGGGCTCTTGGGGGAAGATTCGTACGCAGGGCATCTACGAACGCATCGCAATATACCCCCTGAGCCTCGATCACAACCCCCTCAGGGGTATTGCAAACGGTTCCTTTAATGTGATGCTGTTTTGCCATTCGGTAGACAAACGGGCGGAATCCAACCCCTTGAACTAATCCTTGAACTAGGATACGTACATTTTGATTATAAAAAGACCCCACCGACAACGCAATTTTCCTTCCCGATCGGATAGTTCACATTCAGCAGCGGAGGTGTTGCTTTCAAATTTCTCTGCAACCGGCTATAGAGCGATTGCCCTCCGAAGTAACTGCCGCAGAGTACAATATCCGTCGCTTTGGTTTTCCCTTTGATTTCATTCAACAATTCGCTGAAATAGTCTCCGAACGATTCGAAGATAGAATAGCTTAGATATACTGAATCTACACCCGCTATTTGGTAGCTGATGATACTGGATAAAAAGGCGACGTGATTAAATCGATTGTCGTGGACTTTGGTATCGATTTGGAGTCCACCTTTACCGATAAATTTCAGAGCTTCTCGCATGACCCCTTCGTAGCTTTTGTCTTCCAAGCCCAAAATCATGGCAGTCACTTCAAACAAAGTCGCATCACTTTGTTCGAGCTCCAAAAGCAATTCATACATATGCGGCAATTTATTTTTGATATTCTCAACCAAGCGATCCGAGCCCTCACGCAGAGTAGCCATTTGATCGATCAATCCTGCCGCACTGAACGTATGGGGAGGGACAACACGAATCACTTTTTTACCGTCATAATACAAAAATGAGGGTTCTTCCTGAAAATAGGCTCCGACCACTTTGGTTCCGAATTTGCCGTGTTCCGCAATGACCGACATAAAAGAGGCTTCATCTTCGGCCATCGTGTGAAAGTTGTTTGATTCAACCGCCGGTGTCTCGGTTTCGAGCTGATTGACTTTTACCGTTGAGGCAGAGGTGAATCGCCCCATTTGATCAAACAGCATCCCTTTCTCATCTTTGATCCCAACCAGACCGTGTGCGATACTCAAGGTATCGGTTCCGACAGGAAAACGTGAAGGAAATGAAACCCGTTCACCGGAGGTAATGAATTTGATATCTTTGTTGATGAAGAGACGCATATCGCTCTGATGCTGGATATTGAGATCAAATTCCATCACAAAATCTGCTTCGCACGGATGTTCCAACGCTTCGTACGCAATGTAGTCCAACCCCAGCTGTGTCAACTCTTTTCCCAGCAAAATCGAAAATCCCTCATCGGGATATTTGACGTCAATGGAGGTTCCAAAAGTGTTTCTGAGGCTTTCGTCTTTAAGAGCGACATGCAATATCGGACGTTCGATACTCAGCAATGCATTAAATTCATCATTAATCAAAGAGCAATAGTCGGTGATTTTCGTCGCATTGACCAACATCAAAACGGACCCGTATTCCAGCTTCTCCGCCCGGTAGAAACGGCGGTATCCCAGCGTCGTTTTCATAAGGAGTGTCTTACCGTCGCGTAACGCTTTGGCAGCAACTTCGAACATCGTTCTAAAGCTCCCCGCATCATTGGCGTAACGCTCTTTCTCTTTATGCAATAACTTTACCGGAATACCACATTCATGGCATGAGTTCAACACCTGTTTTTCACGGCGGCCATATGTTTTCGATTCCTTTTCACACGTCGGGCACGGTTGTACATAACTAAGTACCGTATTGCTCCGCTCGTACGGATAGTGCTCGAAAAACGCGTATTGTCCGCCGCAATGGGTGCATTGGGTAAAAGGGTAATAATACCGCTTTGAAGAGGGATCGAACATCTCTTTTTGACAGCTCGGGCACAATCCGAGGCCAAGCGGATACTCAACATCAAAGTCAGGCAAGGCTTCAGGTTCCCCCTCAATGTCATAATGTTGTGAGCCACTCATGAAACATGAAGCCGGCAATGTGTTCCCGATCGTCTCGATACACTCTTGAAGTTTTTCATGATTGCTCTCAAAAGCACAAATAATTTTTGATTTTTGCTGATGGACAACGGCTTTGATGTTAAAAGAACGGATTGTAGAAATCAAATAATTTTTAATATACGGTTGAGAAAAAGAGGTCATGACCTCTAATGTAAATGCCATAAGAATCCTTCATGATACTAAGTCGATAGTTCTTTCATCGATCCCCCGCAGGGGATATATGAAAACACTATGAAACAAGCCGAAGAAGCAATACGCTCATCGGCTTGTTTGAGAACAATTATTTTTTATTAGCTTTGTCTTGTTTAACAAATTTTGAACCGCCGATGACGATCGCAATATCCGCCTCTTTCCAGAAAATCGTTCTCCATACCTGATAATAGATATGAAACACAATCCAGCAAATAATAAACCACATAGTATAGTGATGCGACAACCGCACATCCATTTTACTTCCGCCTGTAACATATAATGTCCAGTCAGTCGCAACATGCAGCATCCACGGCCACCATGATCCGATAGAACTTAGTCCTGATCCCAATCCCCATACGTACATTTGAAGACCGGTAAACAGCATCCAAAGCAAAAGCAAATGGAAAATCGTGAAATAGACCGTATTGAAACTGTCCGAATGCGTTGAGTTAAACTCATTTTTACGGTTTAATGACAATAAATTTACGACAACATCTTTGAACTCAATCAGATTTTTAGCATTTGGAATAACCTTTTTATACGGCTTTTCAAACCGGCTGAAAAAATAAAGATAGACGATTGCAACCGACGTCACATCAAAGATGATGGCAATAATGAAATGCCCGTACCGGTTCCATGCCATTACATACTTATCGACTGCACCATCTGCGATGAACGTCTGATAGTACGGATGTCCGATATAAAGACCCGTCGCAATGGCCCCGATCATACTAAACGCATTCAACCAATGGATGATGCGCATGGCCGGGGTCATGCGTTTGACTTGTTTGTACTCCTGATTCATGTTATCTCCTTAGATACTGCAAGAGGTATCTACTTTGTAAACAGCGAGCTCTTTACCTTTGGTATCGACAACGTGTACGGCACAAGCGATACATGGGTCAAAACTATGAATAGTTCGGATAATTTCCAGCGGTTGTTCAGGATTGGCTACTTTAGTCCCGATCAAACTCGCTTCATACGCACCCATACGTCCTTTATAGTCACGCGGAGCCGCATTCCACGTTGAAGGAACGACCGCTTGGTAGTTAACTACTTTTCCGTCTGCAATACTAACCCAGTGCCCCAATGAACCGCGCGGTGCTTCTGCAAGCCCCATACCTTTGGTACTCATACTGACTTCGTCAAAATTAAAATCAGTCCACGTTTTAAGATCGCCAGCCGCTGCATTTGCCGCTAGTTCGTCTACCCATTCAATCATTACATCAGACATCAACGAAGTTTCAATAGCACGTGCCGCAGTACGCCCGACAGTACTGAACAATACTGCGATCGGAAGATTTCCGCGTTGTAAGAACTCTGTCACATATTTTGTAATTCGTTTGTCTTTTCGTGCAACACCGACGACCATACGGGCCAACGGTCCTACTTCAACACGGGTATCGTTATAGATCGGTGATTTGATCCAGCTGTATTTCTCTTTGGTTTTGAGATAAGCAATACCGTCTTCACGTTTATCAAGACCCGTATATTCCGGAATCGTTTGCCCTTCATACGGATGAAGAGGTTTGTCCCCTTTATACCACGAGTGAGTCACGTCTTCCGCAATTTTTGCTTGGTCTACATCAGCTACTTTACTGATGTCGCCGCCGTAAACAATACCGCTTGGGAAAAGGAGCCCTGATTTATAAAAGCCGGTATCATCCAGACGGAAATCGCCGTAACTCATGTAGTTAAGCAGTCCGCCTCCGGTTCCACCGACCCCTTTGCCAGCCATCAACTCAGTAAATGTCGCTTTAGAATCCGTTGCTTCACCGGCGTACATTGTACCCGCCATATAAACATCCGGTAAATATGCCTCTTTTACAAACTTGCGCCCGGCAAGAAGCAATGATTTGAATTGTGCAATGCGAGCAGGGTTTTGAATATCCTGAACACACGTTACTCCACCGACAACAATCGATTGCGGATGCGGGTTTTTACCTCCGAAGATTGCCTGCATTTTTGCCAAATCACGTTGGATTTCCAACGCTTGAAGATAGTGGGCAACTCCGATAAGGTTTTGTTCCGGAGTCAATTTATAATGGGCATTCCCCCAATATCCGTTTCCGAAAATCCCCAAACGCCCTTGTTTCACAAATTTAGCCACGCGATCTTGAATCGCTTTAAATTCGCCTTCACCATCGATAAACGGTGATTCACCCGCAACAGCAGCCCATTTACGTGCTTCTGCCGCCGTTTTAGCCGGATCAGCCGAAAGAGCCGAAACAACATCGACAAAATCGAGAGCATGAAGATGATAAAAGTGAACGAGGTGGTCGTGCACATACAACGCACCCTGGATCAAGTTACGTACGATACGTGCATTTTTAGGAATAGTGATCTTAAATGCATCTTCGACCGCTTCGATAGAACGTTGATAGTGGGTACCGGTACACACACCGCAAATACGCATCGCCAACAAACCGCAGTCACGCGGATCACGCCCTTGTAAAATCGTCTCAATACCGCGGAACATGGTTGAAGCGCTGTATGCATCAACGATCGTGTTATTCTCATCAATTACTGCTTCAATACGCAAATGCCCTTCAATACGTGTAATAGGGTCAACTACAATATGTTTACTCATGGCTCTCTCCTGATTTTTCTCGTTTACCTGCTACGGCACTTGCTGCTGCATGGATACCGATACCGATACCGACTGCTGTCAGCATGCCCAAACCGAATTCGTCAACTGTTTTTTCTACACCGCCGGTAGGTGCTTTGATTTTCGCATCCGCCATCGGACGCTCATATGCGTATTTATCCCAGAAATCGGGTTCAGAACATCCGATACATCCGCGTCCTACTCCGATAGGCCAGTTGATCCCTTCGTTATAGCGGACAATAGAACAGTTATTAAATGTCATCGGCCCTTTACAACCCATTTTATAAAGACAGAAATTATTTTGAGCCCCTTTGTCACCCCATTCTTCTACGTATTCACCTGCATCAAAGTGTGCACGGCGTTCGCAGTTATCATGGATACGGTATCCAAACGCAAACTTAGGACGCAATAGTGAATCAAGCTCCGGAATTTGTCCTGTCAATAGATAATGCAAAATAACTCCGACCATATTTGCCGGATTTGCAGGACACGCAGGAATATTGATAATCGGTTTATTTTTGACAACATTCATAACCCCAACCGCACCGGTAGGATTCGGTGAAGCAGCCGGAATACCGCCGAATGTTGCACATGCACCGACCGCAACAATCGCCGCTGCATTTTCAGAACAACGCATCAAGTGGTCATGAAATGTTTCACCTGCTGCACCAATCGTCCCGTATTGCCCGTTCATTCCCATCGGAATAGAGCCTTCTACGAATAAAAGATACTTTCCTTTAAATGTTTCCATCGCCTCATCAAGCTGTTTTTCGGCCTGAAAACCGGCTGCAGCTTGCAAAGTCTCATGATACTCGAGAGAGATGATATCGAGAACGATCTCATCAATTTTTGGCCCGTCTGCACGTAAAAGTGCCTCAGAGTTACCGGCACAGTCTTGAAGTTCCAGCCAAATAACAGGGGCACGGTTCATCATGACCGCAGCATCAGCGACCAGCGGTGTAAACATCGGAGGGAGCATCAACATGGCCGTCGTCGCACTCGCCCATTTCATAAACTCTCGTCTATCAATTCCATTCTCTTCTAAAAGCTCTGAAAAATCGAGTCTATTGGCAGGCGTTTGTGCACGCATCTCATTTAAGCGCGCTTCACATTTTGCAAACAAGTCTTGGTAATACGTATCACCCTTGTTCGTTTCAACGCGCGAACTTTTCGAAGTAAACAGTTTTTTAACCGCTTCTATTTTATCGGACATGGTCCCCTCCTCAAATATTTATGAACAATCATTCAGTATTGTACGTCTGGATAACTTAAACGAATATTTAAAGCATAAAATTTATTGAAAAATATAATTTCTTATATATTTATGGGACAATATCGGCATCATTTCTACCCAGATATACATAAATAAATATTATTGATGTGTAAAAAGTTAATTTCTAAAAAGTTATTTTAGTGTGTCGTACAGACAGAGCAGACATCGAAAGTTCGAAAAATAAGAGAGGCTTTTGCCGTAGATTCAATTCCGAGCATTGCTTTTTGGGCAATCCCGGGCGAATCATAGGTGCCGTTTCCGAGATTCCACTGTGTCGGAGTGATAATGGAGTAAGAGGCTATTTTCCCTTTTTCAACCGTTGCGCGATGGATCAAAGAACCTCTGGGTGCTTCAACCACCCCTACACCCTTCCCGCTGATACTCTCAATCGATACGGGAGGAATAAAGGAAGATTCCGTGAAATCAAGTGAAGTGAGGAGCAAACGTACATAGGCTATGAGGGAAACTACCTCATCGATTCGGGCCGTAATCCGGGTCAATGCCGTATCGCCGTATTGCTGATACAGCGCACTCACCCCAGAGCGTTCAGTGCTGATGGCTCGAGCCAAAGGGCCGGTTTCATAAAACTTTCCGCGATACAGTGCATTTTTTGCATAGGTCTTCCCTCCGTGAGCAAATGTCTGTGAATCATCTTCACTCACAAAATCTATGTGTGCATAGCTGCGTTCATTAGGGGTAATCTCATGCGCATCTTCACCCAGCACCAAAAATCGTCCGTGACTTTTTCCTAAATCTAACAAATCCAACCGCTCAAAATAACGCAATAGCGTTCCGAAATCCCCTTCCATCAAAAGCAGCGATTCGACATCCATATTCGCTTCAAAATTTTCGGTTTTACACCCTAGAACATCCTTTTCGATAAAACGTTCGACATCGGATAGCAGTTTCAACGCCTGCATCACTTCAATATGGGTCGGATCGCATGTGACGCCGCCCGGATGGGCGTATGAGCTATGAGGCCATTGTCCGCTGAACAAAGCACTCATTTGATTAATCTGAGAAGAAGCGTACAGCGCTCTAAGGGCAACCTGAGGTTCCTTTCCTAAAAGCTTACCGCTCTCATGCAGCATTACAAGATAAAGCCACTTGATATGGTTCTGCATCAATTCGCACACTCTCGTCACTTCCCGGAGTGCGTGCGCTTTAGGAGTTACCTTCACAGCACTACCTGCGGAAGCATACAGATTTTCCAACATACGAACCGCCGCAATCAGATGCGAATGTCCGCAAATGCCGCAAACACGGGGAGCGATGACTAATGCATCCAGCGCATTACGCCCCTCTAAGATCGCTTCCATCCCACGAAAATGGAGAAACCGGATAGATGCTTCCTGAACGTGACCGCTTTTGTCGGTTTTAAAATCGAGTACCGCTTCTCCTTCGATCCGCTCGATCAGTTCATGCGTTATCATCGATCAATTTCCCTTCAAGGCGTTTGATATGAAACGATTTTGCTGCTCCGGCCAATGCCAAATAGCTCCGTTTTGGTACCCCAAGAGGCATCTCAGCGGGAATCGACATATAGGTTTTCGTCGTAAAAAGTTCCCGTTTTGGAAATGTCGGCTCGGTGCAACCGACACACGGCGTACCGGAACGGGTTTTGGAACTCACCTCGTTCCACAGTATCTTGTTACAGCTGCCGTGGGTAAAGGGACCTTGGCACCCCTGATCGTAAAAAAGACACCCTTCTTTGGTTCCAAATGTGTCGCAATCGACTTTCCATTCAAAATATTCGTTACGCAAACATCCGTTATGGACTAGATAGGCATACAGTTCTTTCGGGCGACGAAACTCATCTACCGCGATTGTTTTTTCCAACCGCATCATTTCAATAACAAAGCTTAGCCACTTCGGGTGAGCGGGGCAACCGCTGAGGGTAATCACTTTCTCCCGCATCTCTTTCAAAGGGCCGCTCTCTTTTTCTTTATCAAACAAAATGCCGCTTATATGTTCAGGGTCTGCTTCTTTAAAGATACCGCCGAAACTCGCACAGCTTCCCATCGCAATAATATGTTTTGCTTTGGAAGCAAGCGTATTTAACAGTTCTTCCATTCTCATACCGGCACGCTCAAAATCAGCTTTATACGCCCCTTCGAAAATAAGAATATCGGATTTGGGAAGTTTTTTTACCAGTTGGCGCAAATTCATCGAACACGGTAAAAGCGGATGATGAATAAACTCAGAGGATTCCAGAAGAGTCTCTAATGCCGGATCATTTAAAAATGAGTGCGTGTTGCCGTTGCAGGTGATCCCCTGCAACCAAATCATCTTGAGTTTAGCGGGATTTGAGGGCATTGTAGATGTTATCGCTGATGGAGGCTTCATAACTCTCCAACGGTTTAGGGAGGATTTTTTCCCCGTTTATAAATACCATTCCACCCAAATACCCCATAAAAAGGCCGAATGCACTGAAAAAGTCTTGGTCTTTGAGTTCGCCAGAACGCACCCCTTCTTCAAAAAATATCATCAGTTCGGTCACAAAGGCCGAAACGCAGATCATCCCTTCGCAACAGTTCTGAAATACTTCGCGATTGGAGAGATAGACCCGTAAAAAGTACTCGATCGTTTCAGGACGCTCTTGTGCGATTTTAAAATACATATGGACAATCGCTTCGACTTTTTCTTTTGTACTAAGAGGGCTTTCATTGATTTTCCGAATCTCTTCCCCCAAAATATTGGCGATATAAAGGATCAAATCTTTAGCCAACATCTCTTTCGAGGTAAAGTAGTTATAAAGATTCCCGACACTCATTCCGATTTTTTCAGCGATAGAGGGCATTGTAGTTTGATAAAACCCCTCTTTGGAAAAGAGCTCCAACGCTTTCGTCATGATGGAAACTTTACGTTCTTCTTTCGTTAATCGTGCCAAATTTTCTATTCCTACCGTTTATGATTTCGAATCGTAACGGAATCAAGTCCGTTACCTGCCCTCCCCTCAACAGAGGTAGAACGCATTCGTTTTCATAATTATAGCGAATACTAATTCAGAATTTTATAATGTGACAATTCCCGTCCCGTTGCATCGATCACATGAACGGCACATGCCAAACACGGATCGAACGAATGAACCGCACGCAACACTTCAAGCGGAGCGGAAGGATTCGAGAGTTTTATGCCGATCAACGACTCCTCATACGCTCCGCGTCCCTCTTTCGCACCTTTGGGAGAAGCATTCCACGTCGTCGGAACGACCGCCTGATAGTTGGCGATTTTAGCATCCTCTATCCGGACGAAATGTCCCAGTACCCCGCGCGGTACTTCGAAAATCCCCGCCCCTTTTGCCTCTTGAGGCAACTCTTCGAACACATATTTCGTCCATGTCGTCTCATCATAGTATTTGATATTCTCGATCAAATCACTCATCGTATCGAAAAGATAATCACAGCAGATCTGTGCTTCTATCGCACGCGCCGCATTTCGTCCCACCGTTGTCGAAAAATCGATCAGCTCCATCTCGGAACGTTTCATAAACCGCTCCATATAAGGGCGAATGACGGGAGAGTGTTTTGCATACCCGACGATCATCCGCGCCAGCGGTCCCACTTCCATGACATTGCCATCATATCTCGGCGCTTTCACCCACGTGTATTTCCCCTCGGTTTTAAGCGAACCATCTTCATTGAGATCGGTATAAAACGGTGTCGTCTCCCCATCATACGGAGAGAGCGGTGCATCGTTCTCATACCATGAGCGAGAGGCTTCTTCGGTGATTTTAGCCGCATCAAACGGCTCGATACTCTCGAAATTGTGCCCTTTGATCACACCGCTCTCAAACAGATGCCGGTCTTTTCCGAATCGGTATCCGCCGCAGCACATAAAATTTCCGACCGTACGCCCTTCTCCCGCTTTTATTGAATCGCGGTAAGCATTAACGAGCATCAGAGTATCGGGGATATAAGCACGTTCGATAAAGTCCCGTACCTCTTTGATAATGAACAAGAAGTCGTTCAGCCGTTGAGGGTTGAGCATATCGGCGACGCTCGTCACTCCGCCGACGACGAGGTTTTGAGGATGGGGGGTTTTACCTGCGAAAATCGCCACCGCTTTAGAAAGCTCGCGTTGAATCCGCAACGCTTCCAAGTAATGATTCATATGGACCAGATTCTCCTCAGGACTCAATCGATAGGCGTCATGTCCCCAGTAGCCGTTGGCAAACAACCCTAACCGTCCCGCGTTGACAAATCCTTCCAGCTTCTCTTTGATTGCTTCGAGATGACCGTCAGAGTTACGATACGGATGATCCGACCATTTCTCGGCATCTTTGGCGGCTTTCGTGCAATCAGCGGCGAGAGCACCGGTAATATCGACGAAATCGAGTGAATGGAGATGATAATAATGGACGATATGATCTTGAACAAACAACGAGAGGGTGACGAGGTTACGGATGATCTCGGCATTATGAGGTATTTCAATTCCGTAGGCCGCTTCCACCGCACTGATCGAGGCACGGTAATGGACGTTGGTACAAACACCGCAAATACGCTGAGCGATCAATCCCGAATCTCGGGGATCCCGTCCGCGTAAAATCGTCTCGATCCCGCGAAAAAGCTGCCCCGATGCCCATGCCTCAGTTACAATGTTATTCTCATCGATCTCAACCTCAATCCGCAGATGTCCTTCGATTCGGGTAATCGGGTCAATAATTATCTTTTTACTCATGACTTCCCTCCGGTAATTTACGATTATTGGCGTAGCTGTCAAACGCGATTTTTCCCTGTCCGCAGGCAAAACATCCGTGACCAGCCTGTACCGGCCAACTCGTCCCTTCATTGAATTTTACGAGTGAACAGTTGAGATCGGCGTAGGGCCCTTTGCACCCCATTTCAAAAAGACACCACCCCTTCTTCGCCCCTTCGTCTCCCCATTCGCGAACAAACTCTTCTGCGTCGTAGTGACCGCGGCGTTCACAGTTATCATGGACACGGAACCCGTATGCCCATTCGGGACGGTTTTTGGAATCGAGTTTTGGAAATTCATCGAACATGATGTATTGAAGCAGGGTTCCGACGATATTGATCGGATTCGTCGGACATCCGGGGAGGTTGATGATATCGTCTCTACCCAACGCTTCCGCGACTCCGACGGCACCTGTCGGATTCGGTGCGGCTGCGACAACCCCTCCGTCATACGCACATGATCCGACCGCCATGACGGCTACGGCATTTTTGGCAACGCGGCGCAATAAATCAACGCCCGTTTCCCCCTTCGGACCGATTCGCAAAAATTTGCCGTCCATCCCCAGGGGAACCGCCCCCTCAACGATCAGAAGATATTTCCCGCTGTCATTACGCAAAATGTTCTCCAGTGCCGATTCCGACTGATCCCCCGATGCCGCCATCAGAAGTTCATGATAATCGAGCGAGATATATTTGAGGATCAGATCATCCACTTTGGGGTGGGAGGTTTTGATAAACGCTTCAGAGTTACCCGTACAATCGGCGAGTTCCAGCCAAATGATCGGGATTTTATTCAGCTGTGTCACCCCCTCTTCTACAACCTCCTCGAACTGAGGGTGCAGATGCATCGATGCGGTAATCATCGATACCCATCGGTTGAATTCGCGACTCATTTCAAACGATTCCAACGCCTCGTGGAAATTCTCGGCATTCAACTGATTTCTCGGATGGAGACGATTGTATTTTTCGATCCGCGCACGTACTTTTTCCAGTTCCGCCGCTTGAGCCGCCGCTTCTTTTTCGGCACGCAGACGCGCCGCCTCTACCGGATCGACCGGAGTTGCGGAGATGATCGCACACACATCCTGTTTGCACCGTCCGCAGGTACGCCCCGCTTTGGAGTGTTCTTTGAGATCGGCAAACGACGTTATGGCGTTCTCGCGGATGATATCGACCAGTTCCAGTTCATGCACCCCTTCGCAGCTGCAAACGAGTTTTCCGTATTCCGACATCAGACGATTCGAATAGAGATACGCCGCATCGATCGGCGCATCGGTTTCGATTAGACGTTTGAGGGCAAGCAGATCGATATTGGTATTGATCCCGATAAAGCGTTTGAGCCTGTCGTGATTGACGATGTACTGATCAATACGGTCTCCGTGAGAGATCAGGATATTTTCGTTCTCTTGGTCATTCGGGTCAAAATCGGTTGCGGTAACGTCGGCAAACAAAAACGATCCCACTTTAAGCCCATCGATGGAAACCTCTTCTTTGAAAGTTTTACTCGTATCGCCCAAGATATTGGCAATGGCGACATCGGCCTCTATCGTGCACTCTTTCACCCGTCCGGCGATGAATCCCCCCTCTCGGAGCTGTGCCGCTTCTCCGACACAGTAGATATTTTCATCGGAAGTACGCATCCGCTCATCGACCAATATGCCCCGATCGCATTCGAGTACGTCACGGGCAAACGGGATATTCGGATCGATTCCGACTCCGAAAATGAGGAATGGGTTATCTATTTCCGTCCCGTTACGGGTCAAGATACGCTTAATTTCCGATCCGACAATCTCCCGATCAACAATCGCGTCATTAAAATCGATTTTGATACGGGGATCGGCTTCGAAAATTTCACGTATCAGCGCCAACCCCTCACGACTGATCGAGGCGGAGTAGAGATAGTTTTTTCGGACCAGCAGGGTGATGCTCTGCGGAGCACTGCTGCGCATGAGTGTGTCAAGAAGTTCCAATGCGATAGGACCCGCTCCGACAATCACGACGTTTTTGCCGATCATCCCCTGCGCAATCTGCTCACAATCTTTTTGGCTTCTGAACGTTGCCGCATTTTCAATGCCGGAGATATCAAAAAGTGCCTTAGGACGGGAACCTGTCGCGATGATCAGTTTATCGTAATGGAATGCGGCATTTTCGCTGAAAATGCGTTTCTCTGCAGAATCGATAGAGATGATTTTTTGGTTCAATTCCAATCGAACGGCGGGGTGAAGTTCCAACTCTATGGAATCGACACATTTACAATCTTCTACCAATTTACACAGGTGAATCCGATCGTACGGAGGATGCTCCTCATCCGAAACGATCACCACCTCAGATCCGCTATTTTGTTCCATAAGAGTATTGGCAATGTATACAGCGGCTATCCCGCCTCCGACAATTACGATACGCATTCTTTACTCCTCACTCTTGTTTTGGATTTTACCCGCCTGCTTGAGCGCTTTATACGCTTCGCGGCTTTGTTTGCATGCTTCTTCCCACGCGAACCATCCCTCGTTTGCCCCGTCTTCTTTCACGGCTGAGCGTTGTTTTGTTTCACTTTGCCATAATGCCTCTTCGGGTTTGGGACATGCACGTACGCATTCTCCGCAGTAGATACAAAGCCACGGATTATAGCGATACTCTTTTTCCCCTTCTAGCGGCTGATAAAACAAAATCGCTCCGGGAGGACATACCTTTTCGCATTTGTCACAGAAAATGCACGATTCTTTGTCATATTCGATCAATCCACGGTACCCTTTTGGAAGAACCATCTCTTCGGCGGGATAGTTTAGCGTATGTACCGGTTTAAAGAGATTCATCAATGCTTCAAACATCGACTTAAACATACTATTCTCCTACTTCGCCGTACAAGACATACACGGATCAAACGATGCCAAAATGGCAGGGGCATCGGCATATTCAGAACCTTTGAACACCTCCATCATCGCAGGGATGCCCGAAAAGGTCGGAGTCTTGATACGAACCCGCTCGAGCATGTTTCCGCCGTTACCGCGCACCAGATAAAAGAGTTCTCCGCGAGGAGCCTCGACTCGCACAACCGCTTCCCCTTTCGGTTTCCCTTTCGTCTTCTCCAGTATCTCTCCTGAGGGGAGATTATCGGCGATATTTTTACACATGGCAATCGAGTTCACAATTTCCCGAAGACGGACAAAATTACGGGCATATATGTCTCCTGTGGATTCAAGAACCATTTTATATCCTATCGCCTCATAAGGAAAATCGCTTGTCTCGACACGCACATCCGTTGCCAGACCGGTTGCACGGGCCAGCGGTCCCAGAGCGTTATAGGTATAGGCATCCTCCAAACTCAATACACCCACTCCTTTATATTTAAGCGACAATGACCAGTTGTTGTCGAAAAGTCCTATCAGCGTATCGATTTTTTCGGAGAGCAACGTGAGATTTTTATGTATCAGTGATGTCAGTTCAGGTGTTAGATCACGGTTTACCCCGCCGATAGCGATAAAATCGAACTGAACCCGGTTCCCGCTGATCGCTTCTTGAAGATCCATCACCAATTCCCGATCGGCCATAATCTGCATAAAAAGCGCTTCAAATCCTGCATTTTCCGCCGTATGAGCCAGACACAGCATATGCGAATGGATGCGATCGAGTTCCACCATCAGCATCCGCAGATATTTGATCCGATCATTCGCTTCATAGCCGAGCAGTTTTTCGACTGCAAGGGTATAGGAGAGCGAATGGGTTATCGCGCAAAGCCCGCAGACACGGGCTACGACATATCCCACCTGCTTAAACTCAAAACTGCGGGTACAGGCCAGTTCGACACCGCGGTGAACAAACCCGACATCGGCATCGACACCGATGATTTTTTCGTTCTCACATTCGAATTTAAACCGGATCGGCTCCAACAGCGAAATATGCTGAGATCCCAAAGGAATCTGAATCGTTTTTTTCATGATTCACCCCTTAGCGGATGCGGCAGAGAGTCCTCATCGAGGTAAAGCCCTTTTTCCGCCCCCTCTACAGTAAGCCCGAACATGTCGACAATCTCCCGCTCCCCCATAAACGCCGACGGAATCAACGAAACGACTGAAGGGATCGGCGTCTCATAATCGCTGATAGCATAATAGATGACAATTTCGTCTTTGACATGATATTTGGAAAAAATCCATTGCAGCTCAATTTTCCCTTCCCCCAAATCGATTCCGTTAACTGTCAGAAAATGCCATTTTTTCGGTTCATAAAACGCACCGATATCGGCCAACAGAGTGGCCAATGTTATCTCATATTTCATCATGTTTCACCCTTGTTGCCATATTAAGCCGGCTCAGTTTATTACCGACCATAGCAATGGCGCCGAACAGTTTAAACGGTTTTTCGATCTCTTTGCTTTTTGTTTCCAAAATCTCCAGTGCTTTGACGATCGCATCAATGATCAGCTGAGGCGTCGAAGCACAGCCCGGAACATAAACGTCTACAGGAATGTACTGATCGATTCCGTCTTCGACGTTATACATCCCCCGAAATACTCCCCCTGTGGCCGTGCATGATCCCACCGCTATCACCACCTTTGGTTCAGGGATTTGTGAATAAAGTTCTACCAGACGTTCGCGGGAGCGGTACGTCACCGGCCCCGTCACCAAAAAGATGTCCGACTGCTTCGGATTCCCCGTATTGATCACCCCGAACCGTTCCAAATCGAACTTCGGTCCCAGCGCCGCGAGGATCTCGATATCGCATCCGTTGCAGCTTCCGGCATTGTAATGCAATATCCAGGGTGATTTTTTACGAAATGCGGTAAAGAATTTCATAGCACGATCCACATTATATTGACGATAGACAGGCTCAAAGCCACCGCATAGATGATTTTAACCATATGCATTGTACGTACACGGGCAGTTGCATTATCAACCAGATTCACCAACAAAAAGACCCCTGCAACCAAAGCTGCTCCAAGACCGTACGATACTCCTGCGAAGATAAAAACAAAACTATAGATAAAAATATATTCGAGAAAGCGAGACATATATAAGAACTCGTAAAACAGACCGCTGTACTCGATCTCGACTCCGCCGACAATCTCCTGATGCGCCTCACCGACATCAAACGGCGATTTTTTCACTTTGATCGGAACGATCATCGCTAATGCGACAAACAGCAGCGGCATTTGGACTAAATATCCTCCCCCTCGGACGATCTGTGCGATATCGAAACTTCCGCTTTGCAGATAAAAACCGACCGCTACCAAAATCAGTATCGGTTCATACGCGATCAGCATCAAAAGCTCCCGATTCGCACCCAGGTGCGAATACGCCGATCGCACGCTATAGCCTGCTAGAATCAGCAGCATTTGGGCAAACAGATGTAGAAACACGATATAGAGAAGATTCCATCCCAAAAAGATCGCCGCGACGGTAAACCAAAGGACAAAAAAATGGGCAACCCCCAGCAGTGCGTGAGGAGCATGGACGATCAATGTCCGTTTATCCAAAAGTTTAAACATGTCATAAAACGGCTGCAAGACCGGAGGCCCCTGACGCCGTTGCATCCGAGCCCGCAGTACCCGTTCGCCTCCGTAAACCAAACCACCCAAAATCGGTGCAAGTGCAATCCATACCCAGATCATGAGAGCCCTCCAATAACCGCTACCGAAACAAACAGCAGGGTAAAACTCCAGTAAATCATCCGTTTTACTCGAACGGAAGGTTCAAAATAGACCAAGGCCGCATCAAAAGGCTCTTTTTCTCCGCAGTGGTAAGGGTCAGTCCGATCATATCGCTCCATCCCCCGCATAACCCTCGGCAAAACAAAGACGAAGGTCAGAGGAACCGCCAGCAATGCAAGTAATACATTGTGCTGGATAATGATGAATCCGGCACCGGACCCCACGATCAGAAGAGTCAAAAAAATCAACGGAATATTATAGCCATAGGGTATGCGTTCCCTTTCAGCAGAGAGCGTATCGGAAGGGTTGGAGAGAAGCGCCGAAGAGACTTTAAAATACAAAAGCACCAGCAATGCACTCCCGACGACCATAGAGACCAGTACGATCACTAACAAAGGGCGTTCCCGCAGAAGCGATGCCACCGAAGTAATGGCAAAAAGTTTCCCTACAAAGAGACCGAACGGCGGCAACGTCAACGAAACAAACCCCAGCACGATATAGCCGACCGTTTTGGGAGCACGATGCACCAGTGCACTCATCTCTTCGATGCTTTTGAGATGATACTGTTTTTCCAAAACTCCCGCCGCCAAAAAAAGCAGCGCTTTGGAGAGGGCATGAAAGAGCATCAGCACCATTGCAAGCATCATCGTCTCTTTCGTACCGATTGCCGCTAAAGCCATCATTAACCCCAAAAGAGCCACGGTAGAATATCCCAATATCTCCTTGAAAACCGAACGAGACAACGCCAGATACGACGCGGCGACAAATACCAGAGCCCCTATTATGGATAAAACCCCTCCGAGTAGCGTCGTCCCAAGTACCGGTGCAAGTTTTAAAATCAAATACGGAGCGATTTTGACCATCGTAGCCGAATGGAGCATCGCACTCACCGGGGTAGGCGCAACCATAGCTCCCAACAGCCAGCTATCAAACGGAACCGATGCCCCTTTCACCAATGCCGACATACTTAACAGCGCCAAAGCAAGAAGCAACATCCCTCCAGAATGCTGAAGCAGCGTGTCAAACATCAAAGTATTCGCACTGCGAAGCGCGATTAGTGCCCCTGCTAAGATCACCGCTCCTCCGATTTGATTCATCCAAAGCGCTCTGAGGGCATTTGTACGGCTGAGTTCATCATTGCGAAAAGCGATAAGCTGATACGATGCCAACGTAGTCATCTCGAATAAAAAGAAGAAAAGCATGAGAGAATTTGCGCAGACAATAGCATTCATGACCGACAGAAAAAGGAACATTCCGGCAATAAAAAGCTGTTTTTTGCGCAGTGTTGCCTCTTCATCTTCCATATAACGGACGGAATACAGTACGATAATCCCACCCACAATATTGATGATAAGAAACATAAATTTGGAGAGCCCATCGACCACTATCTCTGCCGAATGTCCAGAGGAAATATCATACTCCATTGTATATTTAGAGAGCCCATCAACCACTACCTGTGCTGAATGTCCTGATGAAGCAGCATGCTCAATGTATAGAAACAGCACTAACTGTACGACAGCTAACACGATGACTTTCGAGCTGTTGTGTTTCGTACCCTGATATAAAAAATAGAGCAATAAAATAATATCTGCGGCAATGATAACGGTATTAAAAAGAGAAGAGAGATGAAACGACATGTTTTCTGCGGAGGTAAAAAGTACAATCGATTGATAGCTCCCGATCGCTAAAACAGCCCCACTCAAAAAATACTGCATACGTTTGGAGGAGAACAGTGTTAAAAAAGCCGTTGCTATCGGTAATAGAATAAGTGTTAATAGCATCGTTCCGCATCCTTTTTAGGTGCAAATTTCATAGATTATAACACATGAATCGTTCAGAAAAGTTACCAAAAAAATATAATTCATCAGTACCAAATACAGTTAATTTTTTTTAGTCTCAACCCTTTCGAGAATCTATTTTACAACGAGTTTATTCCATGCGTTTGTTTCTAAAAACAACTTATTTTTAATTATTTGGGTTTTTTATTATTATATTTTAAAGAAAGGATCGATAGAATCTATCATCGTATTTGGAATTCAAAATAGGGAATTGCAATGACACAAAAAGCAATTATAGTCGGATTGCATGACGCAAAAAAAGCACATCTTAGATGGATCAGCAGGGTTGAAGATCTGGTCGGAAACGCTCTGTCCGATTCGCCGCTAATCGAATCATCCGCAACAGAATGCGTACTTGGAAAATGGCTTATAAGTGAATTCAAATCACTCGATCGTAATTCCAAAATTTATACTTCATTTGCAACGGTCGATACACTCCATAAAGAACTGCATGATTTATATTTGGACATTCTTGCATTGAAATCCGGCAAGGGGCAAAATAAAATGATGTTCGGTATCCAAAAAATCGTTTTGTGGTGGCATCCGATCTTATCCGTTTCTTCTCAAATCAAAAAGAAATATCATCTGTTAAAGGACAAATCAGAGGAATTGTTTGCAGCACTTGATGTTCTGGAGGGGGCTATCAGTATGCATGGAGCGCAGATATTCAAATATACTGGGAAAGTGGCTTCTAATGCAATGGGGCCAGGATCGTAAATCAGGAAGATTAATTATAAAAATCCAATTCATCGAAATTGAATATATTGCTTGGTTCGACAGCCATAACGTCATGCGAGAATGATAAATTTTTATGATTGGTGATCCCACTGAGATATTGAACGATATAGTTAAAATTTTCCAAATTGAAATACCCTTTTTTGTTATCCCGATAAATTTCGTCTAATCTCGGATTTTTAACATTGCTGTAAATGACAAAGGGGACGGTATATTCATCTTTAAACGGCGGCAAAAAACCATGCCCGTTGTTTTCAAGATTGATATTTTCTCCATGATCCGATAGATAGATGAGCAGCAATCTTTCATGTTTGAATCGCTCAAAAATTTGACTTAAAATGTAGTCGCTATAGTGGATGCTGTTATCGTACTCTTCCACAATATTCTTTGCATTTTTAAACAAAGCAGTCTCTGTGTTATATCGGTTTACATAATCCGAATGCGATCCCATGATATGTACGAGATACATCTCTTTTCCCGGATTTGTTCGCAGTTTATTCAGATAATCCAAGAGAACCTCATCGGTTTTAGCTTCCAAATAATTCAGATTGGCAAAAAATGACAAATTCGCTTCATATGCCATTGATGAGATCGATGAATCGTTTTTCCCCACCCGCCCCTGATTGGAAATCCAATACGTTTCATAATCATTGGCTTTGAAATTTGTCAGTATAGAGCATGAGTGATAATACCGGTTCTCATAATAGTGCACATTCGCTTCGGTTAAATCGATGGGGAGTGAATATCGCGTCTGATTCGTAGGTGCAATAGCATTAAAGACGTACAGATCACGAGATTGTCGGAGCGAATCCAAAAAGGGAGTTGTCGGAAATTTATAACCATAAAGTGACATATGGTTTTTATTGGCACTTTCACCCATGACGACTATCACTTTGTCGTAAATCTGATGTTTTTTATTGGCTTTGAGTATTTTGAGATGACTTATGTATTCTTCTCTTTTTTGCATAATCTGATCAATTTTCTTTTTATCGTCCATCACACTGCACACTTCACACGGAACGCTGAAAGGTTCGAATTCCCTGACCGGATTAATGTAAAAAGTAACCGACAAAAGTATCGATACAAAGACCCCCAGCCCTATAATTCTAAAAACTTTGTAAGAGTGGGTGAAATGTCGTATAAATTTGAATAAAAGATACAAAACAAAAAAAGTATAGAAAACGAGGATATAGTCCCTGTAGTCTATATAGTGCGTCATATATTCTCTGGTTTCATAAATCGGAGATAAAAAAGCAACTTCGATACGAGGTTTGATATCCGCTAATGCATACCCCCAATGAAGGGCGATATGGCCGATCAGTATGTTGCTGAGATTGATAAAGATGATAAAAATAGACAAGAGTATCTTGCTGAACTTCGGGATCATGATCAACAAAACGAGCGTAATGAGCAAATAAGTAGAATGAACCGAATTTGGAGAAAAGAATAACTGTGGCAACATACTCAGCAAAGCGATCAATGTACCGAAATAAAAATACGATTTATTGGTATAAAACTCTGTTTGAATCTTTTTTTTCACTTCACACTTTCATAACAATGATAAAAACATCTGTTGATTGCATACGTAAATTATAGTGTAGATTTTTTTTCGTGATGTGTAAAACAGGGATTTTTCAGATGGTGGCGGGGGGGGGACTCGAACCCCCGACCTCCGGCTTATGAGACCAGCGCTCTAACCAGCTGAGCTACCCAGCCATCTTTAAGTAGAATTGGATAAGGCCGGAATTATAGTCAACCATTGCTTATTAAAAACTAAAAGATGTACTAAAAGTAAAAAAAAATAAAATCCGAATTTAATATACACACTATAAGCTCACATTAATTGAGTCGTATAGACTAAGACATTGACAATTAACCTAAACTCGTGTACAATCCCGAGCATATAAATCACTTAAAAGGAAATGCTATGAACTTTCAACCGCTTGGAAAACGAGTCTTGGTTCAACGTCTTGAAGAGGCAACCAAAACCGCTTCAGGGATTATTATCCCTGACAATGCAAAAGAGAAACCTTCACAAGGTACTGTCCTTGCTGTGAGCACAGAGGTAGAAAACGTTTCTACGGGAGACACTGTTGTATTCGGTAAATATGCCGGCAGTGAACTCACTCTTGACGGAAAATCGTATTTGGTCATCGAAACAGATGATTTACTCGGAATTATCAAATAACCAAACACTATTAAGAAGGAAATATTAACATGGCAAAAGAGATCCATTTTTCAGACGACGCACGTAACAAACTCGCCGCAGGTGTCCAAAAACTTACCGACGCTGTTAAAGTAACAATGGGGCCGCGCGGGCGCAATGTTCTTATCCAAAAAAGCTACGGCGCACCGACCATCACAAAAGACGGTGTATCGGTTGCTAAAGAGGTCGAACTCAAAGACCCTCTTGAAAACATGGGAGCGCAACTTGTTCGTGAAGTAGCTTCCAATACTGCGGACGAAGCGGGAGACGGTACTACTACTGCAACCATCCTTGCCAACGCGATTTTCAAAGAAGGGCTTCGCAACATTACTGCGGGTGCCAATCCGATCGAAATCAAACGCGGTATGGACAAAGCGACGGAAGCGATTTTGGCAGAGCTAAAAGCGGCGTCACGCGTTATCAATGATAAAAAAGAGATCGCTCAAGTTGCAACCATCTCGGCAAACTCCGATGAGCGCATCGGTGCAATGATCGCAGAAGCGATGGATAAAGTAGGCCGTGACGGTGTTATCACCGTAGAAGAAGCAAAAGGGATCAACGATGAGCTCGACGTTGTAGAAGGTATGCAATTCGACCGCGGTTACCTCAGCCCGTATTTCATCACAAATTCTGAGAAAATGACCGTAGAGTTGGATCATCCGTTTATCCTCCTTTTCGATCAAAAAATCTCAAACCTCAAAGACCTTCTTCCGGTATTGGAACAAGTTCAAAAAAGCTCACGCCCGCTTCTCATCATCGCTGAAGACGTCGAAGGCGAAGCGTTAGCAACATTGGTTGTCAACAAACTACGCGGCGTACTCAACATCACTGCGGTAAAAGCTCCGGGATTCGGTGATCGTCGTAAAGCAATGCTCCAAGACATCGCGGTATTAACTCGTGCACAAGTTATTTCTGAAGAGATCGGACGTACGCTCGACAGCGCAACCGTAGCAGACCTCGGTCAAGCGTCACGCGTTGTTATCAGCAAAGACAACACGACCATCGTAGACGGTGCAGGTGAAAAAGCAATGGTTGAAATGCGTATCAAAGAGATCCGTACTCAAATCGAAGCAACAACCAGCGAATACGATAAAGAAAAACTCCAAGAGCGTCTTGCGAAACTTTCAGGCGGTGTTGCGGTTATCAAAGTCGGAGCGGCGACCGAAACCGAAATGAAAGAGAAAAAAGACCGTGTAGACGATGCTCTCTCAGCAACCAAAGCAGCAGTTGAAGAAGGTATCGTTATCGGAGGCGGTGCGGCATTGATCCGTGCGGCGGCAAAAATTACTCACGATCTTAGCGGAGATCAAAAAATCGGTTGGGAAATCATCCTCCGTGCGATCAAAGCACCGGTCAAACAAATCGCTGAAAATGCGGGATACGATGCGGGTGTTGTCGTCAACACAATCGCGAATGCGACCAACGAAAACATCGGATTCAACGCAGCTACCGGCGAATACGTCGATATGTACGAAGCGGGAATCATCGATCCGCTCAAAGTTGAGCGCGTTGCATTGACCAATGCAACATCGGTATCGAGTATGCTTCTAACAACGGAAGCAACGATCCATGAAATCAAAGAAGACAAACCATCTATGCCGGACATGAGCGGCATGGGCGGCGGTATGCCGGGTATGATGTAAGTTCGCCTCAAGAAACACCAACTGCTTGGTGTTTCGGCGAACAAAACCAAACAAATCCCTTTTATTCTCCTTTCTCTTTATACAAAACCACTTTGTTTTTTCCGCTGTTTTTTGCTTGATACAAGGCACTGTCGGCTTTTGCGACTACTTCTGTTGCATTATCACCCGTACGCATTTGTGCCATACCGATACTGCATGTCACCGTGGAAGGTTCGGAAAAATCATGTGTATTGATCGCTTTTCGGATTTGTTCAGCAACAATAGCGGCTTTTTCTATCGGTGTTTCGGTAACAATAAGCACAAATTCTTCTCCGCCCCATCGACCGAAATAGTCAGATTCCCGAATCATCCCCTGTATTATTTTTGCTGTATTTTTTAATACCGTATCCCCTGCATTATGCCCATGTATATCATTCACATGTTTAAAATTATCCAAATCTATCATGATGATGGAGAGAGGTTTTTCGTAACGCTTGGCTCGATTTAGTTCTTTACTCAAGACTCTTTCAATCGATCGTCGATTATGTGCTTTGGTCAGATGGTCTATATTGCTGAGTTTGGAAAGTGTTCTGTTCTTAATCTCCAACTGACTTTGATACGTATCAATCGCATGGGTATAATGATGGAAGATTTTTCTCAGTAGATAAAACGATAAAAATACAAGTGACAATCCCAAGGCGACCGAGATATTTCGTAAAAAAGTAATCTGCGAATCATACGCGTTCATATTTTTGACAAACACGATTTCCCCGATCTCTTCTCCCGTAACACTTTTCATCTCCGTTACGGTAAAGACCAGATTTTCCATCCCTTTGTATTTAACAAAAAAGTAGTTTTTAGCAAGATCCGACGGAGTAATAATATTGCTGATCGAATTATCCGAAGGTTCCAAAACATAATATTTATCGGAAAAAGATTTATATTTCAATTTTTTATTATTTCCGTGAATGATTTTGAATACCTCTTTATTGACGAAAAGAATATTTTCAAGCCCATAATCTTTATGGAAAATATTGAAAATATAATCGATGTCGATGCCGAATTCAAATGAGCCTAAATGTTTTCCCTGATGATTAAAAACCGGTACGACAACCCGATAATTGATCCCATAGCGCCCCACTTCCAGCCCGGTTTGCTTTTTCTTTTGTGCGTTGACATTATTGACGATGTATCGAAAACTGCTCAAATCATCTCCGAATTTGTCCGGCTGATGAACCCTTAAAAAACTCACACTTTTCGGTGTGTGAAAATGCATAATTTTAAGATAGGGATTTTGAGCGACGAGCTGTTTATAAATCGGTTCCGTCAAGGCTAACAGTTTCTTCCGATCGCGTTTCTCAAAAGCATTTGTAATGTCATCATTCAATAAAAGACTGTTTGCGACCGATTCATAATGTTCGGTCACCAATTTAAAAGTATTCGTATAAATTTTACCGCCAATATCTTTCTCATTTTCTACAATCGTTTCCAAAACCAGTATGTGCTGTAGATGCCCCATATACAAAAAAATCAAAGTTATCAAACTGATCAGTGCCAATAATAGGGATATGATACGTTTCGATGAATGGACAATTTTCACTCTACACTTCCACTTTCAATTTGAGAGAATTATTAAAAAAACAAAACTATCATAATGCAACTATTGTATCATATCGTGGAAAGAATGGTCTATATAATGTATTTTTTAAGCGAATAAAATCATATTTTCTGTAACACTCTCTCTTTAACTCTTATTCGCTACACTTCTCTAATCATCCTAAAATTGGAATTCCCTATGCATGTAACACTTAGCGACTTCTTCGGCATCCTCGGTGTAATCGTTATCATCATCGCTTATACACTGTTGCAATTTGAGAAAATGGATGCAAAAGATTTAGGTTTCTCCGTTTTAAATACACTTGGAGCCTTTCTCATTATCATTTCACTGTTGTATAACTGGAATCTTTCCTCATTTCTGATGGAATCTACATGGATAGTGATTAGCATATACGGAATAATAAAATACTATAAAGGGAAGAAAAAGGGAGAGGATGCCGTCTAAAGACGGCAGGGAAAAATTACTCTTCTGTATTCGCCTGTCTGTTTTCCCAAATCGAATGTAAAAAGGCAATTGAGATCAATCCGATACCGATCGTACCTGTCACCGCTTCGTCAATATGAGTAGTGATTTTCATCAGCATAATAATGGCCAAAATCCCGATCGCGTAATGGGCGCCGTGTTCGAGATAGCGGAATTGTGAAAGGGTTTTATGCTCGACAAAATAGAGGGTAATGCTCCGAACGAACATCGCTCCGACTCCTAGCCCGATCATAATGATAAAAATATTGCTGCTAAGGGCAAACGCCCCGATCACACCGTCGAAACTGAAACTCGCATCCAATACTTCCAAATAGATAAACCCGGCGATCCCGCTTTTGACCGTATCGGAAGAGAGGAAGTGATCGAGCATATTGAGGAGCGAGTGGAGCAAAACCCCGTACATAAAGGCCAATACGACTCCGAAGTCTTGCGTAAGATGACCTAACCCGATTCCAACCATAATTGCGGTAATCAGCTCGATGTTCGCTACTCCGGAAAACTGCTCCATCATCTTGGAACCCTCTACAAAGGTGACCCATTTGACATCATGTTCCTGGAAAAAGAAATCCAAAAATACCATGAGCAAAAATGCGCCCCCGAAGGCAAAAATGGTCGTTTCGGTTGTTTTAAGGATTGCTTCATACCGGTGAGGCTCATCCATGGCTACCTGAAGGGTCTCAAAAAGCCCCATTCCCGTCACAATCGAGACAATTGCCAACGGAAATAAAAGTCTCATCCCGAACACCGCTATCGGCATACCGAAAAGGATAAACCGCTCCTGCCATACCGGTTCCATCGTCTCCAATATTTTGGCATTTACTACGGCATTGTCAAACGAAAGCGAGATTTCCAGTACAACCAATAACGCGGCGATATAAACGCCCTCGAACCCCCCCAGAAAATACCCCGCTATCAATCCGATAGCAAGAATAATAAAAGAAGTATAAAAGTAGCGCATTAATGCCCTTCAAAAAAAGATAAGAAATTATAGCTTAACTGTGGGCATTATGCCATTGTACTAGGCTGAGACGGTATCCTGATTTTACGGGTAGGACTTCATGAGAAAAATAGGGGTTGCTGAAAAACACTACCATATCCCCTGCTTCCGGGCGCAAAGTGATCGTATTTCCTCCCTCGTCACACAGGTAGTTAAAAAGAAGTTCGCCTCCGCTGAAATGATCGGTATCCGTAGGATTGGGGGTGTAGGAGGTGGTAAATAATACCGTCGTGAGTTTTCGCTCAGGGGCAACGGTATGAAATCCGACAGTATGTCCATCGCGATTTTGCAGTTCGCTCGCATCGTCACTGTGCTTGACATAAAACGATCCGCTCTCATACCCCAATACTTGGACATCGGTCGAAGTACTGAGGGAAAGGGCAAAAAAATCTTCAATCTCTTTTCTTACCGCTTCAAAACGGCAGTCATACACAGCTCGATGTTCCAATGAAAGTGTATGAATATCGGTTTTACGAATAGCAGTATCGAGTGAACGTCCCCGTAATTCTGCCTGAACCGCTTCTTTATCCTCTAATGCCGCTGCGGTAATGGCACGACATTCGGCAGGACTCAAAACCCCCTCGATAACCATATACGGGAAATCATGATAAGGATTCGGAAGTCGCTTGGTAGGGATATCCATTGCAAGCAATTCATCCCGCGCGTAAACGTAGTTGCTGATTTGATGCACGACTATTTCTGCTTGTCAGTGACGATATAAAGCTGCTCGTGTCCGAGTCGTTTTAAGACATCCATGACTCCGACAAAATTTTGAAATGCCGCTTCTTTATCACTGTAAAGGACCACCGTCATATTCTTTCCGCCTTCGCTCACACGCTTCTCAAATTCTGCCAGACTTACCTGCGTTTTTTCATCGACCCACAAAGTCCCGTCTTTTTTGATCGTCAGTTTCATTTCACTCGGTTTATGCTCCGCTGCCGTCCCTTTGGCTTCGGGAAGATCGACCGGGATAAGTCCTGTTCGGATAAACGTAGCGGTAGTCAAAACCATCACCAAAAGGACCAGCATAATATCGATGAACGGGATAACATTTATCGTATCGATACGCTTCATTCTCATAGAATTACCCTCGTTTTTGGTGAGCGTTGATATCCCACTGAGCTAAAAGACGTTCCATTTTACGGAGCAAAATATTGTAAAACACGATAGCAGGGATTGCAACGACAAGACCCATTGCAGTCGCTTTGAGCGCAAGAGCAAGCCCCGTCATGATTTTCTTCGGATCAACCGCACCGACATCACCGAGGGTATAAAAGGTGATCATAATCCCCAAAACAGTTCCAAGCAGTCCGACATAAGGTGCGTTCGATCCGATGGTAGCAATCGTACTGACATTGTTCCCTAAATCCAGTTCCAATTCCTCTTTCGTCTCATAATCTCCGACACGAACGGCTCCGTATGCCATCATCCGCTCAATAAAAAGCCACAACGAGACGATACTCATGAGTACCAATATGCCGATAATCCCATAATCCACAGCCGAATGTGCAAACTCCAGCCAACTACTGTTTTCCATTTTTTTCCTTTTTTTTGAATTCAAGTTTGACGCATGTCCCTTCTCCAACTTTGGAAGAAACATGCAGATTAATATGATGACGATCACAATACCGTTTCACAAGACTCAGCCCGATTCCATATCCCGGTATTGTAGTATCATTTTGGAAATAACGATCATAGATTCGCATCAAAGTAATCTCATCCATACCGATTCCCTGATCACAAATGCTCAGAACGCAATTGTACAGCGTAATAGTAATATGCGGATTGTGAGGAGAGTATTTAACGCCGTTTTCGACTAAATTATCGATCACTTTCCCAAATCCGATTCGGTCCAGACTGACGTCGCATGATTCCAAAACAACTTCCCACTCCACGGCAGGATAAAGAGCACGCAAAAATCCCAAACGCTCCTCTATCACATCACGGAGTTCAAAAGATTCGATCTGTTCACGTTCCGTCTGTTTTTTGATCAAATAATCGAGTTCGTTATATCGTTCTTTCAACATCTCTGCCGCTGTCTCGATACGCTCAAGCCGTTTTAAAGACTTTTCGTCATCATGCGTTTTACGGAGCATTTGGACATTGGCTGTGATCGTATTGATCGGAAGATTCAACTCATGCAATGTCTCTTTCGAAAATCGTTCCAAATGCTCAAAATGCTCCCTCAACGGTGTGATCGCGATTTTAGCCAAAACACCCCCTGCAACAAGAGTTATAATCAAAGAAACAAATACGATAATTCCCCAATGCTGAACACCCAATATCTGATGAACGTAATAGATTCCGGTGATCAAAATAGCGGTTGTCGTCACATATAGCGAAGCCAATGCAATGGTGAAACTACGAAACAAGACGATATCCTACCCCGCGTATATTAACAATCGACTCACTGCCGATCTCTTGTTTGAGACGGTTCACATAAACCCGTATCGCTCCGTCACTGATCATCTCAGAAGGGCTCCAGAGGGTATCCATAATCATCTCTTTCGTCACAATTTCTCCGGCATTGCGTATAAAAAGGGACATCAACTGGTATTCTTTTAGCGAGAAAGGGATCTCTTTTCCCCCTAACAAAATACACTTGTGCAATTCATCCAAACACAACTCTCCGATACACAAACGGTTTTTTCCTTTGCTTCGGCGTAATAAAGCGTGTATACGAACCAAGAGTTCATCGGTATTGAACGGTTTTTTGAGATAATCGTCCGCACCGATTTCAAATGCCTGTGAAAGTGTTTCAATCTCTTGATGAGACGTCAGATAGATCGTAGGTGTGGTGTCATTTGCACGGCGCAGCTCTTTTAAAAGCGACAAACCGTCTATCAGCGGAACATTAATATCCAAAAGATAAAGATCAAAATGGTTTTTGTACGTTTCATCCAACGCTTCTTGCCCGTTACGGCAATAAACCATTTCGAATCCCTCCTCTTCAAGGAGGTCCATAATCGATTCACCGAACAGCAAATCGTCTTCGAGAAGCAAAATTTTAGTCGACACGCTCAATCGCCCATCGGAGTGTTTCGCCCGCTTTCATCGGTACAACACTGCCATAAATTTCCGGAACGACAAAATCATGTTTAATTAACACAACCTCTTTAAATTCGGCGCAAATCCCGTAAATTTGTTGTGCGTTGTCACTGACGAAGGCTTGGAGATTATCCAGTTTATCGTGTGCATCAAACACTTCGCACAGCAGCTGCAATGCGATTGGAGCGGTAAATACCCCTGCCCCGCATCCGCACGACTCCTTTGTGTGTTTCGGGTGCGGTGCGGAATCGGATCCGAACATCACTTTCGGATGGGCATCAAGTGCAATTTTGAGAAGTGCGGCCCGATCTTCCGGACGTTTTGCAATCGGTTTGCAAAACAGATGCGGTCGAAGCAGCCCCCCCGCGACATCATCGAGGGTAATCATCAAATGGTGTACCGTAATGGTCGCATAAAGGTTTGCGTAGCGATCCAACATGGCCACCGCTTCCGCCGTCGTGATGTGTTCCATTACAATTTTCAATTTTGGAAAATTGGATGCCAGCATCTCATAAACAGACATAAATTCCGCTTCACGATCCATGACAAAACCGTTTGTCTCTCCATGTACTGACAGAACGATCCCTAAATCGGCCATCGCTTCAAGTGTTGGGCGCATCGATTCAATATCAAAACTTGAAACCCCCCCTTCCGAGTTGGTCGTTACACCGCTGGGATAAAGTTTGATCGCGGTGATCTCTTCCGCCACGTCTTCCAAAAAAGCTCGGCTGTAATTTTGATAAAACAGGGTCATATACGGTTCAAAATCATCCCGTCCAATCGCATGTTTGATCCGTTTTTTATACTCTTTGACCATCTCCTTAGACGTTACGGGAGGGACAAGATTCGGCATGACAAGTGCGCCGCTAAAACTATACGAGGTGAGTGGAGCAACCGTTTCGAGCATCTCATTGTCACGTAAGTGCAGATGCATATCCAACGGCATGGTTAACGTTATTGTTTTCATTTTTATACCTTTAACTGATGTTGAGCTTCTTGAATCAAAGCGTTGAGCGCTTCCTCATAACGAACCGCTTCCGCCGGCTCTGTCGATTCAAATCGGGTAACGAGAATAGGGGTTGTATTACTGGCACGTACCAAACCCCACCCTTTTTCAAAAATGACCCTTAGTCCGTCCACTTCGATGATATCACGAATAGCGGGAAATTCTGCCGGAGGTGTTTGCAAAAGTTCTTTCAGTTTGGCGACAAGCGGAAATTTCTCCTGCTCCGTCGTTTTTACTTTGATCTCTTCAGTTGAAAATACCTGTGGAAGTTTCGCGATCTCCGCATCCAAATCAATACCTTCTTGGATCAGTTCAAGCATTCGCAAGGTCGCATAAATCGCATCGTCATAGCCGAAATAACGATCGGCAAAAAAGACGTGACCACTCACTTCACACGCCAAATCGGCATGCAGTTCTTTCATTTTGACTTTCAAATTCGAGTGCCCGGTTTTGTACATGACGGCAGTCGCTCCGCGCTCACGCAGGGTGTCATACATCACTTGCGAGCATTTCACTTCACCGATTACGGTAGGATTTTTCATCTTCAAAGCGAACAAGATGGCCATCATGTCCCCTTTAATGTTATTCTTAGGGGTCAATACCGCAATTCGATCCGCATCTCCGTCATAGGCAAAAGCAATATCACCCTCTTCGGCCAAAAGTTTTTTAACGTCTTCGAGGTTGTGCTCTTCGCTCGGATCGGGGTGATGGTTCGGGAAAGTTCCGTCGGGATCAACATAAATCCCTTGGGTTTTCAGCTCAAGCGCATTAAAAATATCCTCAATTACAAGACCTGCTACGCCGTTACCGCAGTCATACACAATCCGTTCTTTCATTCCGCGCAAATGTCCGAACGATTCGACCATAAACGTCTTATAGCGGCTCAGGGCATCGATCTCTACCACTTGACGTTCTGTTTTCGGAGGAAACGGCGATGTTTCGATCATACGCCCGAGAGCATAAATCGATTCGCCGAAAAAAGGGGCTTTATTGATCGTGATTTTAAATCCGTTGTATTCACTCGGGTTGTGCGAACCGGTGATCATCACCGAAGCACACGGTGTAATACCCTCAAAACTTTGATAATTGCAAAAATAATTGACCGGTGTAGGTACCATTCCCATCCCTAAAACTTTCATCCCTCCGGCATTGAGACCGTTGATTAAATATTCAAAAAGAATCGGAGAATGGGAGCGCGCATCGTATCCAACGGCGACGTATTCACCGTACTCTGTCATCTGAGCCGCCAAAGCATACCCTAAGCGGGTAATCGTCTCTTCATTGAGCTCTTTTTCATAAATTCCTCGGATATCATATTCACGATAAATAGACATAAAAACCTTTCGTTTAAACAATAACCGATTATACAATGTGAACAGTAAAAGAGTGTATTATGGGGCAAAAAGCCCCGTAGAAGAATAATAAAGAAGTGTTACAAAAGTGTTAAGTAAGGTATTAAATAGCCCGTTTAAATTCGGGATAGGCTTCAAGCCCGCATTCACTGACATCGAGCCCTTGCAGCTGATCTTCATCCGATGCGCGAAATGCCACCACTTTATTGATTGCATAAATCACTACAAATGATACGGTAAATACAAATACAGCAATTTCGGCAACCCCTTTGAGCTGATTTAAAAACGTTATCCCCTTTTCAGCATTTGAAGCGAAAATCCCGACTGCCAACGTGCCCCAAATACCGTTTACCAAATGGACCGACAATGCCCCGACCGGATCATCAATTCGGAAACGGTCAAAAATCGGAATCGCAAGAACGACCAACACTCCGCCGATCAAACCGACGGCCAAAGAATCATATAATGTATACAAATGAGGACCTGCGGTAATCGCTACCAATCCGCCCAACGCCCCATTGAGAATCATCGTGATATCAAAGAGTTTATAGCGTGCATAAATGATAATACCTGCCGAAATCGCACCCGCCAATCCCGCGACATTGGTATTAAAAATCGTCAATGCAACGCTGTCTGCCGCCTCTTTGGTAGCGATTGAGCCGACTGAACCGCCATTAAATCCGAACCATCCGATCCAAAGAAGCATTGCGCCCAAAACAACCAACGGGATATTAGACGCGGGAATAACACGGATTTGATCTCCAACATAGCGCCCTTTACGCGGTCCGATGATTAAAATAGCGGCAAGCAGCGCCCATCCTCCGGTCGAATGAATAACGGTTGAACCGGCCAAATCAACAAAATTTAGATCAAAAATCGTATCTTTGATCCAGTCGCTTCCCCAGCTAATATTCACCGCTGTCGGATAGATCAGTGCACCCATAATAATCGTAAACAAGGTCAACGGCAACAGCTTGGCTCGTTCTCCGACTCCACCGCTCATAATATTGATCGCCTTACCGACAAAGGCCATCTGGAACATAAAAAAAGCCCACTTGCTCATGCTAGTCGTCTCTGTTCCGCCAAATGCCAAATGAAATCCGATCAAAATAAATGCCATCGACGCAACCGCGTAGATCATTACATTGACGGTTAAAACACTGGAAACGTTTTTTGTGCGGACCAAACCTGCCTCGAGCATTGCGAAACCAGGAACCATTAAGATAATCAAAGTGATTGAAAAAAGGGCAAAGAGAGTGTCGATAACGTACGCAGTATCCATGCAGCACCTTTAATTTGAGATAAAGGTGTGCATTATATATCCAATCAAGACAATTGGAGAAGAAAATATGATTAAAATTTAATCAGATGATTAAATGGCTTCAATATCTGTTTCACCCGTACGGATACGGACGATTTTGCTGATCTCGCTAACGAAGATTTTGCCGTCACCGATTTTACCGGTGCGGGCAGATTCAACAACCGTGTTAACCACTTGGTCTACCATTGCATCATCCACTACCATTTCCATTTTGATCTTCGGAAGAAAGTCAACAACATACTCGGCACCGCGATAAAGTTCGCTGTGCCCTTTTTGTCGTCCGTACCCTTTTACTTCACTTACCGTCATTCCGGTAATTCCGATCTCCGCAAGAGCATCTTTTACGTCTTCTAGTTTAAAAGGTTTGATAACCGCTTCAATTTTTTTCATTGTTCATTCCTTCTTAAAGATTAAATCCACGTTCACCGTGTACAGACTCATCCAAACCTTGGCTCTCTTGTTCTTCGTTAACACGTGAACCGCCGGTTAATGCCATTGCAACATAGTACACGATGATCGTACCGATTAAAGTAAACAATCCGACCAATAGAGCTGATTCACCTTGAACCATGATTTGTCCCATACGGTCACCAGACGCTTTAAGCGGCCCGTCCCATAGCAATCCTTTATCATCAAGAGCAAAGATACCGGTTGCGATAGCACCCCATAAACCTGCAAGGAAGTGAACCCCGAATGCATCCAAAGAATCATCATAACCCAATTTTTTCTTCAATGCTGTTACACCAAAGAATGCTACTACTGCACCTACGATACCTACGATCAATGCACCGCTAACACTTACAAACCCTGCAGCAGGAGTAATCGCGACAAGACCGGCAATTGCACCTGACGCAGCACCGAGCAATGTCGGTTTTTTGAATACCATATACTCAACAACAATCCATGTAACCGTTGCAACGGCAGCAGCAATCGTTGTTGTAAGGAATGCAACACCTGCAATCGCATTTGCACCGAAAGCTGAACCGGCATTAAACCCGTACCAGCCAAACCAAAGCATACCTGCACCCACTGCAGTCAGAATAACACTTACAGGTTTCATAGCCACTTTTGGATATCCTGCACGTTTACCGATCAATACAGCCAATACAAGACCAGCCAAACCGCCGTTCATATGAACAACCGTACCACCTGCAAAGTCAAGCGCACCTTCGTTAAAGAGGTAACCGCCACCCCATACCATATGTGCAATCGGTGCATAAACCACGATTGTCCAGATAAACGCAAATACCATCCATGTAGAGAACTTCATACGTTCAATAACAGAACCGGCAACAATCGCAACTGTAATTGCAGCAAACGTCCCTTGGAACGCAACAAAAACGAATTTAGGATAAAGTTGCCCAAGCTCTACGCTTGCAAAATCTGTCCAGCTGATACCGCTAAGCATTACATTGCCAAATCCACCGATCACTTGGTTCATTGAACCCTCAGCCGTACCGAATGCGATCGAGAATCCTGCGATTACCCATGCAATCATTGCAATCGTAAATGCACCAAAAACCATTGCATATGTATTTAGAACGTTTTTCGCTCTAGTCATACCGCTGTAAAACAACGCCAAACCGATTGGTGTCATCAACATAACTAATGCAGTTGAGATCATCATCCATGCTGTATCACCTGAATTCAGTACAGGTTCTGCAGCCGCTGCAACAGCAGTTGCATTAGCGTCATCGGCAAATGCCGATACGCCCAATAGCGATAAAGCTAAAAGCCACTTTTTCATTTTTTCTCCTTAATTTGGACTTTTTCAACGGTCCGTATTTAACTAAATGTCGAATACCATTGTACAAAGTAATCTAAAGAGGAGAGTACAGATTGCTGATTAAAAATTAATCAATTTAAAAGATGAAATTAAAAACAGCTTGTTTTTTGAATATAAGGAAAAAATATATGTTGTGGAAAAAAAGAATGAGATGATTTTTACCTATACTCACATTCAAATGTGAGTTATAGTATTAGTAGGTGCTGATTAAATTGCGTCGCTATCCGTTTCACCCGTACGGATACGGATGATTTTATTGATATCGCTGATAAAGATTTTACCGTCACCGATTTTGCCGGTGCGTGCCGCTTCAACGACGGCATTGACGACTTGATCTACCATTGCATCATCCACTACCATTTCCATTTTGATCTTCGGAAGAAAGTCAACGACATACTCGGCACCGCGATACAACTCGCTGTGCCCTTTTTGTCGACCGTATCCTTTTACTTCACTTACCGTCATTCCGGTAATTCCGATCTCTGCCAATGCGTCTTTTACTTCTTCGAGTTTAAAAGGTTTGATAACCGCTTCAATTTTTTTCATTATAGTATTTGCTCCATCGAATAGTCTATGATAATTGTAACCTTATTTAACTAATTTAGCAAATCAAAGCGCTTTTTAGATTTTAAGGCTCATTCGGTTATAATCAGCCATATTATCTTCACTTTTGGGGACCGCATGAACGATCTGCTAGACAACAGCGAAATAAATGACATTAATATAGAAGACACACTCAAGAGCAGTTATCTTGATTACTCGATGAGCGTTATCATCGGGCGTGCCCTTCCAGACGTCCGGGACGGTTTGAAACCGGTACATAGACGTATTCTTTATGCCATGGACAAACTTAGCCTTTCAGCAGGTGCTAAGTACAAAAAATCAGCCCGTATCGTCGGGGACGTAATCGGTCAGTATCACCCTCACGGTGATACTTCTGTTTATGATGCGTTGGTTCGTATGGCACAACCATTCTCAATGCGTGCACCGCTGGTAGACGGACAGGGAAACTTCGGTTCGGTTGACGGCGATAACGCTGCAGCGATGCGTTATACCGAAGCACGTATGACCCGCTATGCCGGAGAACTCCTCAAAGATTTAGAAAAAGATACCGTCGACATGGTCGATAACTATGACGGTACCACCCAAGAACCGGAAGTTCTCCCTACCCGTGTTCCAAATCTCCTTATTAATGGTTCGAGCGGTATTGCCGTCGGTATGGCGACCAATATCCCTCCCCATAATCCAAATGAAGTCCTCAGTGCGCTGGTTCATCTTATGGATAACCCAAATGCTTCTCTTATTGAAATCATGCAGTTTATCAAAGCTCCCGATTTTCCTACAGGGGGAACCATTTACGGCAAAAAAGGGATTTTGGACGCATATGAAACAGGACGCGGGCGAATCCGTGTACGTGCTAAAACCCATATTGAGAAAAAATCGAACAAAGACGTTATTGTCATCGATGAACTTCCGTATCAAGTTAATAAAGCCCGTTTGATCGAAACGATCGCCGATTTGGTCAAGGATAAATTTATCGAAGGGATCAGTGAGATCCGCGATGAATCCGACCGTGAAGGGATCCGAGTCGTCATCGAGCTCAAACGTGACGCGATGAGTGAAATCGTCCTCAACAATCTTTATAAATCGACCAACATGGAGACAACCTTCGGGATCATCATGCTCTCGGTCTTCAACCAAGAACCGCGTGTCTTCACCCTTTTGGAGATGTTGGGACACTTTATCAACCACCGTAAAACAGTTATTATCCGTCGCACAATTTTCGATCTTGAAAAAGCAAAAGCACGTGCCCATATCTTGGAAGGTTTGAAAAAAGCGCTTGATCATATTGAAGCGATTATCAAACTTATTCGTGCAAGTGCCGACGGCGAAACCGCTAAAAACGGCCTTATCTCTGAATTCGGATTTTCACCGATCCAAGCCCAAGCTATTTTGGATATGCGTCTCCAACGTCTTACTGGATTGGAACGCGATAAAATCGAAAATGAGCTCAAAGAGATTTTGGCTCATATCGAATACCTAGAGAGCATCCTTCGAAGCGAAGAAGTCCTCAAAGGAATTATTAAAGAGGAGTTTGTTGAGCTCGTCGAGCAATACAATATTCCGCGCGTCACCGATATCGAAGATAACTATGATGATATTAATATCGAAGATTTGATCCCGAATGAGCCTATGGTTGTCACCATCAGCCACCGCGGATACATCAAACGCGTTCCTCTTGCAGCGTATGAAAAACAGATCCGAGGCGGAAAAGGAAAAGTTGCCGTTACGACGTACGATGATGACTTTATTGAGAAATTCTATACGTGCAACACCCATGATACCTTGATGTTCGTAACAGACCGCGGACAGCTTCACTGGCTCAAAGTGTATAAAATCCCTGAAGGTTCACGTACGGCAAAAGGGAAAGCGGTTGTTAACCTTATCAACCTTGAAGCGGATGAAAAAATCCGTTCTATCATCCCGACAACCGATTTTGATGAGAGTAAATCTCTCGTATTCTTTACCCAAAACGGTATCGTCAAACGTACGGCACTGAACGAATTCTCAAATATCCGAAGCAACGGTGTCCGCGCAATCGTACTCGATGAGGATGATGCATTGATCACGGCCCACATTGCGACCGAAGAGACTAAATATCTCTTTATCGTCACTAAATATGCACAATGTATTAAATTTGAAATTGAAAAAACCCGTGATCAGGGACGTAGTACCCGTGGTGTTCGCGGTATCAAATTCAAAATCGAAGGCGACGTCGTCGTTGATGCCAATATCATTAAAAGCGATGAAGAAGAGATCCTGATGGTCAGCGAAAAAGGGATCGGAAAACGAACGACTGCGGAAGAGTATCGTCTTACTAACCGTGCCGGATCCGGTGTTATCGCTATGAAACTCAACCAAAAAACCGGAACTACGGTTGTCGGTTGTGTGATGGTTGACGAAAGCATGGATCTCATGGCTCTGACCAAAGCAGGCAAAATGATCCGAGTCGATATGCAAACCATTGCGAAATCAGGACGCAATACAAGCGGTGTTTATATCGTCAAGGGAGATGATGTCGCAAGTATCTCACGTTGTCCGAAAAAAGATGAAGAAGAAGAAGAAGAGTCCGAAGCATCAGAGGGAACTTTAGAGTTGGAATAGTATTTGCTATTCATTAGCAACTATTCCAAACCCCTCAAGGAACCAGAATGAGACTATCTGCTGCTCTCGCCCTTTTGCTCAGTGTAACTGCACTGCAAGCGGGTATTTTTTCGAGTGATGAATCCTCCGAACAAAAAGTCAAATGTGTCTACAGCGGCACAGACGGCAACTGCGTCGAGCCTGTATTAAGAGCTGAGAACGAACTGGTCATCACCGTCACCGGTCAAGGGGTAGCCCCTTCCGTAACAGCTTCTCCTGCCCAAGCGTATGCACTCGCCAAACGCGCAGCAATGGTAGACGGATACCGTCTTATCGCAGAACGGGTCAAAGGGGTACAAGTTGAAGGCCAAGACACCATAAAAAATATGATGTTGCAACAATCCAGCACTAAAACCTCGGTTGAAGCGATCGTTCGCGGAGCCAATATTCTCAATACCACATTTAAAGAGGGTCTGTGCGAAGTCGAAATGGAAATCGCTCTTTCGTATTCACGAGTCTTGCATTAATCTCGACCCTCTCCTATGGAGCCGAAAACTACTATATAGGGTATCGGCTCACCACTAAAAACGCTCAGCCCATTGAAGAGACTTTTTCCCTATCCAAAGCAATGCAGCCCTGCCCTCAAAATCACGGACAGGTATTATCTCTCCAACGCCGTGACAATGAGTCCCTTGAGGCGGTCCTAAACCATGATCGGACACTCTTTTTAGAATATGCCGCCTCACAGGATTTTCGTCTCAAAAGTGATGAAACACTCACCTCAACCCAACTCAAAAGTATTCAAACGCTTACCCTCCCTACACAATGCTATGCAGTCGAGTTTAATGGAGACTTGGTTACAATCACCCTACTCAAATAAGGGAAGCAAATGAAAATAGCCATTGTCGAAGATGATATCAATATGCGTAAATCACTGGAGATCGCAATGGGCGATTATGAGAAATACGATGTTCATACCTTTAAAAGTCCTCGAGATGCCCTTAAAAAATTAGACGATTCTTTCGATCTAATTATCAGCGATATCAATATGCCCGGAATGGATGGGATTGAGTTCGTTAAAACACTCGGAGGCAAATACGAAGTAATAATCATTACAGGCAATGCAACCCTTACCCGTGCCATCGAATCTATCCAACTGGGCGTTAAAGATTTTCTCCTCAAACCCTTCGAAATTGAAACCCTGATCACGGCGATCGAACGCAGTGCGACCGTGACGAAAAAAACGCCTAAAGACTCTTCTCTTCCTATGACATCCAATCCTAGCTTTTTAGGAAGCTCTCCCGCTTTGGACAAACTGCTTAGTCGGATCGCCAAAGCCGCAACTACCGATGCCAGCATTATGCTGCTCGGAGAAAGCGGTGTCGGAAAAGAGCTCTTTGCCCGTCATATCCATGAAAGTTCATCCCGTGCTTCCAAACCATTCATCGCGATCAACATGGCGGCAATTCCCGACAATCTGATTGAGAGCGAATTGTTCGGTTTTGAAAAAGGCTCTTTCACCGATGCATGCGAAAGCAAAGCTGGACAATTTGAGCTGGCCGAGGGAGGGACACTTTTCCTCGACGAAATAGCTGAAATGCCCTACCCTCTCCAAGCCAAACTGCTTCGTGTCTTGCAAGAACGTGAAATCCGTCGTTTGGGAGCATCGAAAAATACTAAAATCGATGTACGGATTATTTGTGCAACCAATGCCGATCTGCATACTAAAATCACAGAGGGGAAATTCCGCGAAGATTTATATTACCGCCTAAATACAATCCCGCTGCATATTCCTCCGCTGCGCGAACGGCGTGAAGAGATACTCTCCATTGCCGAATCGGTACTTATCCAAAACTGTACCCAATACGGATTTGAAGTTAAATCATTTACAGCGGGTGCCCGTAATGCTCTCGAACAATACAACTGGCCCGGAAATATCCGCGAACTTATCTCGGTTGTCGAACGTTCCGCTATTTTGAGCGACGGCAACATAATCGATACCGAAGACCTTTTTTTAGAAGCACGTGGTTTGGGAAGAATCTAATATCCGTATTAAACCCTAAAGAAATTTATCTTTTTGGCTACGTTTGCTGCTTAAGTACAAAACTTGCCTCTCGTAAGAGGCGCAATAATTTCAATCCCTTCCAAGTCTTCATTCGATATAATCGCGTAAAAATATTTATGGGTGACTACTATATCATCCCCAAGGAAAGCTTCCTATGAAACGTTATAACGTTGCTATCGTCGGTGCCAGCGGTGCTGTCGGAGAAGAAATTTTACGCATTTTCGAAGAGATCGACTTCCCTCTTGCCAAACTCGTACCATTGGCCAGTGCACGCAGTGCAGGAAATACCGTTTCATTCAACAATCAAGAACTCGTTATTAAAGAGTTGACACCAACCGTATTCGACGAAGAAGAGATTGACATTGCTCTGTTCAGTGCCGGAGGAAGTGTATCGGCAGAATTTGCCCCTTATGCGGCAGCGGCAGGTGCAGTCGTCATCGATAATACCAGCCATTTTCGCATGTATGAGGATGTCCCCCTCGTTGTTCCTGAAGTCAATCCTGAAGACATCGCTCAGTGGAAAAATCGCGGAATTATTGCCAATCCGAACTGTTCAACCATCCAAATGGTACAAGCGCTTAAACCTCTTGATGACGCATACGATTTGCAACGTATCGATGTAAGCACCTACCAAGCAACTTCCGGTGCCGGCAAATCGGCAATGGAAGAATTGGTTGAGCAGATGCAAGCCTTTTTTGCCTTTAAACTCGATGATGTTGAACCGAAAAAATTCCCTCATCGCATCGCTCTCAACGCTATTCCGCAAATCGATTCATTCACCGATAACGGCTATACCAAAGAAGAACTCAAAATGGTGAATGAGACTCAAAAAATCATGCACAAAGAGATCGAAGTAAGCGCAACCTGTGTCCGTATCCCGACATTACGCGGTCATGCTGAAACTCTGACCCTTACCTTTGACGGTGCCGTTGATGCGAACGAAGCACGGGAACTTTTGCGCAAAGCGCCGAACATCATTATTTTGGATACACCTGAAGAGAGTATTTATCCTATGCCGTCATTGTGCATGGATCAAAACGAAACTTTTGTCGGACGTATCCGTAACGATATCTATCGGAATAATGTGCTTCATATGTGGGTTGTAGCGGATAATCTACGTGTCGGTGCAGCTACCAATGCCGTCCGAATTGCCCAAAAATGGGTAGAAATGCAAGGAGAATAATCATGAATTTGATCGAAAAGATATTTGAACACGGACTTTGGAACTCACGCTTCATCATCGTCTTAGCAGTAATTTTCGGTCTTGTCGGAGCAGTTTTACTCTTTGCGATTGCGAGTATTGATATTTTTCAAACTGCCGCATACGTTATCAATGTTTATGCAACCCATGCACATCCGGAACACTTTCACGAAGAGATTGTCGGCGGTATTATCGGTGCGGTCGATCTCTACCTCATCGGTGTCGTTATGATCATCTTCTCTTTCGGTCTGTATGAACTCTTTATCTCAGATATTGATCCGGCAAAAGACGAAGATGGAAAAGAAAACCAGCTTCTGGCAGTTCATTCTCTGGATCAACTGAAAGACAAAATTTCAAAAGTCATCGTCATGGTCCTTGTGGTCGGTTTCTTCCAAAAAGTTGGGCATACCGTATTTACCGGAGCACTAGAGCTTTTTTATCTCGCCCTCTCGATCACGGCAGTTGCCGTCGGTCTTTATTTCTTGAGCAAAGTAGGTCATCATGAGTAAAATTTTTGTCGATGCGTGTTTCGGAAAAGAGACACCCTATACCCCTGTTTGGATGATGCGCCAAGCAGGACGCTATCTTCCTGAATACATGGAAGTTCGCAAACGTGCGGGAAACTTTTTAAACCTTTGCCATGCACCTGATATGGCAGCTGAAGTGACCATCCAACCTGTAGATATCGTCGGTGTCGATGCGGCTATCCTTTTCAGCGATATTTTGGTCGTTCCGAACGAGATGGGGATGAAACTCGATTTCATCAAAGGAGAAGGTCCCGTTTTTGAAAAGCCCGTTGCGACGGAAGAAGATTTAGATGCACTTATCGGTGGGAATGAAGCGGCATCTAAACTTACCTATGTGTATGACACCATCAAGATTTTAAGAGCGCAGCTCGACGCACGTGATGATAACAAAGCCCTTATCGGTTTTACCGGTGCACCGTGGACGTTGGCAACCTACATGATCGAAGGGCAAGGGACGAAAACCTATAACATTTGTAAAAAAATGATGTATTCAAACCCGCAGCTGCTTCATAAAATCCTCCGTAAAGTGACCGAAGTGGTCAAACTGTACATGGAAAAACAGATCCAAGCAGGTATCGATGTCGTTCAAATCTTCGACAGCTGGGCCGCTGCAATCGAGCCGAGCAAATACGATGAGTTTTCATGGAGCTACATGGTGGAGATCGCCGAGTATCTCAAAGAAAAATATCCTCATGTTCCGGTCATTATGTTTCCGAAAGGGATCACAGCCTTTTTGGATAAAGTCTATGGGAACTTTGATGTTTTCGGCGTCGACTGGAGCACCCCTATGGCGTTAGCCAAAGAAAAACTCGGAGACCGCTATGTCCTCCAAGGAAATATGGAACCGTGCCGTCTGTATTCGAAAGAGGAAACAACGGCGTGCGTTGAAGCACTTCAAGAGATTATGGGCGGCAAACGCCATATTTTCAATCTCGGACATGGGATTCTCCCCGATGTACCTGTTGAAAATGCAAAGCATTTCGTCTCTGAATGCCAACGTGTGAGTAAAAAAGCCTGATTATGTCTACGATCTTCGGACCTGTGCATTCACGCCGTTTCGGCGTATCGCTCGGGATCGACCTCTCTTCTTCTAGCAAACAATGTAATTTTGACTGTCTCTACTGTGAACTTGCTCCTGCACCCGCGATGGCACACCAGCATACAATTACTCCGGTAGAAACAATCATCACCGATTTGCAAGAAGCTCTGATCAATCACCCTACTATTGATGTAATTACGATCACGGCTAACGGTGAACCTACTATGTACCCTTATTTGAGTGAGCTGATTGATCAAATCGATCAAATGAAAGGGAATATCCAAACCTTAATTCTCTCAAACAGTGCATGTCTGAGTGACAAGAATGTTTTCAATTCTCTTTTGAAACTGGATCAGGTCAAGCTTTCTCTCGATGCGGCGACTCCCGAAACATTCAAAAAAATAGATCGCCCCGCTGAGGGGATCGAGATTTCTACGATCATTGAAAGTATTACCCGTTTTTCCCATACATTTAAAGGGAAGCTGTTTTTAGAGATACTGTTCGTCAAAGGTATCAACGACAGCCTCAGCGAAATAAAAGCACTCAACACCGCTTTACTCGACATCCACTGCGAACGTATCGATATAGGGACGATTGACCGTCCTCCGGCATATGCGGTCCAGGGGTTACGTTTTGATGAACTGTACGCCCTCTCACACCATTTTGATCCGACACTCCCGATTCACATCGTATCGCGTACCCATGCAACCGCTACACCAAGCATTTATACCGATGAAGAGATACTGGCAACACTTGATAAACGCCCATTGACGATGGATGATATTGACGCCCTTTTTGATTCGGAATCCAAAGAGCGTTTTCAAAATCTCTTAAAACAAGAAAAAATCACTCAAATTGATCGTTCAAACGTAATCTTTTTTACTCCAACCGAAAATATACATCGAAAACGCTCCAAATAGCCCTATTTTTATTGACAATTGAGCCTTCATAACGTATAATTACGCCCTCATAAACATTCCGGATTAGCTCAGCGGTAGAGTAGGTGACTGTTAATCACTTGGTCGCTGGTTCGAATCCAGCATTCGGAGCCATTTTATGATACTTCTATTTTTCTGTTCCGGATTAGCTCAGCGGTAGAGTAGGTGACTGTTAATCACTTGGTCGCTGGTTCGAATCCAGCATTCGGAGCCACCCTTCACAAACGCTATAAAATAGCCAATTTCAAAGAATTTTAATATCTACCAATTCGTAAAGATTCTTCTGCTTTAACATAACCGATCTCATATCCTACCGATTTGCAAAATGTTACAAAATGTTGCATCCAAAAAGCTCCCTCATAGCAAAATAATTAATTCACATAACATTACTACAAATTGTAGTAGCATAAGTAGTAGTTAGAAGGAAATAGGTACATATAAAGAGCATAAAGAGCAAATAAATATACCATTCAAAATAAAAGAGGTGATATATGCAGCGGCCACACCCAACTCAATTAGAAAGAATGTTAAATGCAGATGAGTTTATCGTCTCAAAGACCGATGGGCATGGAAAAATTCTTTATGGAAATAAGATTTTCATAAAAATTTCGGGGTATGAAGAGAGTGAACTGATAGGTTCACCACACTCTATTCTTCGTCATCCGGATATGCCTAAAATTGTTTTTAAACTATTGTGGGATCGTATCAAAAATAAAGAAGAGATATTTGCGTATGTCAAAAATCTTTGCAAAGATGGATCTTATTATTGGGTTTTTGCAAACGTAACGGCAACGCTTGAATTAAATGGAAATATTCGCGATTTCCATTCGGTTCGGCGCAAACCAAGCGCAAAAGCAATGTCGGTCATTCCTGCATTGTACACACAGCTTATTTCGGCTGAGCATAGTGGTGGAGTAGAAGCTTCAAAAGTATTACTTGATAAAATCTTGAATGAAAAAGGGATCAGTTATGACGAGTTTATCCTCAGCCTTCAACAATAAACAAACGCTTCTGTATCTGATACTCTCAACAGGGGCAGCAATTTATTTTGCCTTTCTTGGAATGGTTATCCCCTCTATTGTACTAGGAATTATGGCCTTATTAGGCTTGTTCATACCGGAGGAAGAGGCTTGTGAAAAAATTTTTATGGACAATACAATCCGCCAAATACGGGATGTTCTTATAAAAGCCGGAAGTGGGAATTTATCAGAACGAATTACGAGTATTCCAAGTACCCATGTAATGCAAAGTGTAGCATGGGGAATTAATGATCTGCTTGATCAGACGGAACAGATGATGCGTGATATCCGAGATTCTATTAAAGCAGCTAATTCTGGTAACAGTAAAAGAATTATATTTAGCGAGGGATATAAAGGGGATTTTGCCGCAGCATGTCCTGAGCTTAATAGGGCTATTGGCTTGATTTCAGAATCGTACAGAGGAAAAATGACCGCTGAGCTTTCTGCATCATTTGAGCTTACCAGCGGTGGCGTAGGCAGCGGTCTATCTGTTATACAAAATGATATTATTAAAAATCTAGAATTTTCAGAACGCATCAGTAATGCCTCATCTGAGACAGCACAAAGAGTTGCTCAAAGCCAAGTATCGATTGGAAATGTAATAGGGAACTTGGAACATCTATTGGAACTTATTTCCGAATCTGGTACCTCAATTGTATCTTTAAATGAAAAGACGGGAGAAATTACGACAATTGCTAATCTTATCAAAGATATTGCCGATCAAACAAATCTGTTAGCACTCAATGCTGCTATCGAAGCGGCACGAGCAGGTGAGCATGGAAGAGGATTTGCAGTGGTTGCTGACGAAGTACGCAAGCTTGCTGAACGAACGCAAAAAGCAACCATGGAGATATCGATGACACTTCAAACACTTCAGCAAGAAGCAAGTGATATCTTGACAAGTTCTGAACAAATTGGTTTCATAGCAGCAGATTCTCGCACAAATATATATACGTTTGAAGAAGTAATCGGCAATTTTGCCACAACAGTCTCTACGACAGCTAAGATGTCACAATATATCAGTGCCTCATTGAATGCGACTCTCGTAAAAGTTGACCATATTATTTTTAAACATGAGACGTATTCAACTATTATCAGAAAAGATAGCGCAAAAGTGTCAAGCTTTACGGACCATCATGGTTGTCGAATGGGTAAATGGTACGATAGCGGAGCGGGTAAACAATTCTTCTCACATACCAAAGCGTATCAAAGAATGGAATCACCACATGCACTTGTGCATCGTATGGCATTGGAAGCACTTAACTCCGCAGTCAACAAAGAATATTCAGTTACACAAAATCATCCGCAAATTATTGCAAATGTGACTAAAATGGAAGAATCAAGTCGTGAACTCTTTGCATTGCTTGATGCAATGATTATTGAAGCGAATCCAGAAATAATATGAAAAGAGTTGTAAAATCTCTACAATTGCTCATTTTTAGTTATTTTTCTTAGTCTAAGTATTGGATCTAGCGTGAAAAAAATTTAATTTCTACGCTCTTTTCACCTTTTTAGATTCTGATATATCGTTTCCAATAAAGTGGTCAATTCTTCTTTTTGCTTTTTATTAACCCCGCTCAACGCTTTTTCCATAACGGTGTCTCCCATTTGGATGAGTACATCTCTAAGTTTCTGTCCTTCCGGGGTAATTTTAATAATATAGGCTCTTCTGTCGTTTTCTTTCGGTACGCGTTTGACGAGACCTTTTGTCTCCAGTTTATCCAGCATCAAAGTAAGATTCGATTGCTCAAAATAGGTATCTTGCGCCAACTCTTTCTGGGTGCAATCGTCTTTTTCACTTAATCGGATCAGAATCACACGATGGGCATACGACAGGTCATAGGGTTTAAGTACGTTTTCAAACTCTTTTTTAAGTATGTTTCTCACTTTTGCTATGAGAAACACGATTGACTTATCCGATTCAAAACCCATGAAAATCTCTTTCTAGACTTTGATTCGATTGGTTTCAGGGTCATAATGGTCACATTTATAACCTCTAAAGCCTTCTACCATTCGGACAATATTTTTAATCGGTGTAGGATTGAATAAACGACGTATATAATGATTGTTCACACAATCTTCACATCTCGGTATAACACAATGGATAGCATCACTGACAACCAAAATCGACTGATCCGGACTTATTTGGAGAATATGATCGACACATTGTTGGCCATTTTCAATATTGTGATCAATAATGACTACATCATATTTTTCTTTTTGATAAGTGATAAATACTTCGCCTAATGTACACGCTGTATCGACGCTTCTATTGATCTCTTCTTCTAACAACATTTTCCGAGTTTGAAGCTGAAAGCCGCTCCGATCTATCATTAATATTTTCATTTAATAATTATGACAAAAATTGTGTTAAAATCCAGTGACATCTAAACGATAATCATCTAAGTTTAAAATGATCGTATATTTTATTGTTACAAAAAAACACTCTTTAATTGATCAAGCTCTTCCGTACTCGTCTTTAAAACGAACGATATCATCTTCTTCCAAATAAGTTCCAGACTGGACTTCAATCACTTCCAAGGGAATCTTTCCAGGATTCTGAAGAGAATGTTTCATTCCAAGAGGTATATGTATTGACTGATTTTCACCCAATATGTAGGTTTTATCATCTAAAGTGACATTTGCTGTCCCTTGAACGATTACCCAGTGTTCTGCACGATGATAATGCATTTGAAACGAGAGCTTTTCTCCGGGTTTCACAACAATACGTTTAACTTGAAAACGATCTGCTTTATCTAATGTCGTATAAAAGCCCCAAGGACGATGAACTTCCTGATGTTTCTCGACAATATCAATATCACATGATTTTAGCGCCGAAACAAGATCTTTGACGTCCTGTGAATGTGATTTATCAGCAACTAGCACCGCATCATCAGTAGCAACAATAATGAGTCCGTCTACACCCGTAACAGCAACACGTTTTGATGAACTGCGAATGTAAGAATTCGTTGTCTTTAGAGCCAATACATTCCCAATCATTACATTTCCTGATTCATCAGGTCCAGAGATGTTCCACAATGCTTCCCACGACCCTACATCGCTCCACATCCCTTCATATGGAACCATTGCACCTTTTTTGGAATGTTCCATTACAGCGTAATCTATTGATTCGGAAGGGATAGATTCAAACAGTTCTGAATCGAATCGTATAAAATCAAGATCATTTTCTTCTGACGATACAACTTGAAGACACGTTTCGTATATATCCAGTCGAAATTGGCGCAACTCATCCAATATAAGGGTCGCTTTAAACATAAACATACCGCTATTCCAATAATGGCTGCCTTGTGCAAGCATCTTTTCAGCCATATCCTGATTCGGTTTTTCGATAAAGGCACCCACTCGGTACCCTATTTTTGCACCAAGCGGATCTGATATGCGAATATAACCATATCCTGTTTCAGGAGATGTGGGAAAGACACCGAATGTCACCAAAAAATCATCATTGCTCAAAGTTACTGCCGAATTCACAGCTTTCGTAAATATAGGTACCGATTCAATAGCATGATCTGAAGATAGAACCAAAAGATGGGCATCTGAATGACGTTTTAATACGTCCAGTGCAGCCAAAACAATAGCAGGAGCGGTATTTTTTCCAAAAGGCTCAAGTAAAATTCTTCCTTTAATTTTACACTGGCGCATCTGTTCAGCAACGACAAAGCGATGTTCTTCATTTGCAACCACAATGATTTCACTCAACCCTTGTATCCCTTTTAAACGTTCCAGTGTCTGCTGGAACATTGTCCCTTCACCATAAAGGTTCAAAAATTGCTTCGGATATGCTTTTCGTGAAAGTGGCCACAAACGTGTACCCGACCCTCCTGATAATACAACGGCAACGACTGGAATCATTATTGTTCTCCCTGACATGTCATATTTTCTAACAGTGCAATATTTTCACTGCTTAGTTCTCCGGTAACATCCAACAAACTTAAATAATTGTTGACTAATTCATATCCCGCATCGATCGAATCGCGTTTAACTTCATACAATTTAGCTTTGGCATCGAGAACATCCAGCAAACTTTTCAATCCCGCTGCGTTCCCCTGCTCAACAGATTTTAAATAAAGTTCTGCTGATTTTTCAGACTCTTTGAGCGATTGAAGCGTTTCTACATTCAGCTGACTTTCTGACCACAGTTCTTCAAATTTCTGCCGTGTATCCAACTGATTATATTCAACATCGCTACGTGCGGATTCCAATAACATCTCGCCCTCACGCACACGTGATTGAGCATATCCACCTTGAAAAATCGGTATGGACATTTGAACAATTGCCTGATTGTCATATTTATGCGCAACAGTATCTTGGGTATAGGTCTCTTTGCGAACAACGTTTAAATCGACTTTCGGATAATGATCATACTTTCGGATAGCTGCTTGATGTGTCGCAATTTCTTCTGCCGCAACCGAAGCTTTTAAATTCGGATTATTTTCCAGTTTTGCTTCCCATTCTGCACGGTTACGAAATAATTTGTCAAAATCTACCCTTGTAAAATCAAATTTTGGCAGATCTTTAACAGGTTCTTTGATCAAATGTTCAAGTCTAAGTACCGCAACTTTCGCACGTTTTTGTTCTGCAAGTAATTCGGACAAAGCCTTGTCACTGTGTGATTTTGCATCAAGTAAATCGATACGGTTGGTTAGTCCGTATTTGAGTTTCTCTTCCTGTTCTTTGAATTTGGTTTCATAATAATCCCTTTTGGATGTAAGAAGTTCAACATTACCCGCAGTTTTAATGAGATTAAAATACGCTTTTGCAACATCTATTCCCAATTTCTGCGCTTCAGATAGAAGTTGAAAATTTGCGGCTTGCTGCCGTGCTTTGGATTCGTCGATTCCACGCCACAATTCCGGATGATAGAGTACTTGCGATGCCGATACTGAATAACTTTTATAGTTTTCATTTACCGGTTTTTTAAGATACTGCGCATCATATCCATAACTACCCCACGAAAGTGTCCCCTGAAGCTGCGGATACAAGCGGGATCTGCTTTGTGCCACCGTCTCTTTTGTCGCCTCAGTTTTAAGCATTAACGAGCGTAGGTGCGGTTCATTTTTAAGTGCCAAATCATATGCATTACTCAACATCAGAGGTTCTGCACCCCAACCGAGGATACTGCATGCCATTATGGAGATTACACTGTAGGCTAATTTCATTCTTGATCCTCCATCAGTTTTTCAACTTTTTTCATAAATTCTTCCTTAAAACGGCTTGTTGAAAAATTCATTGCCCACTCTCTACACCTTTCAGGAACAAATTTTTCTTGATTGGATTCAAAAAGAGCAACTGCCATTCTCAGAGATTCCTCATTCTGATGGGCAACAAAGACCCCAGTCGGGTTCTCTTGATTCAGACCCCTCACTGTTTCTGCCGCACCACCGCATCTGTATGCAATCACAGGCGTTCCGGACGCTAGCGCTTCAAGCGGAGCAATACCGAAATCTTCTTTTGGCATAAAAATAAACGCTTTGGCCAAAGAGAGTTTTTTCAGCATCATATTTCGCTCGAGATACCCTTCCAATGTCACATTATCTGGAAGATTTTTGGAGAGATCATGATACATCGGTCCGTCACCTATCACAATAAGCTGCTTATCGGGCATCATACGAAACGCTTCTATTATCAGATCAATTCGTTTATAAGGGACAAATCGTGACACCGTAATATAATAATCTTCTTTCTGTGCCGTAAAAATAGTACCTTCTATATCAACAGGAGGATAAATAACAGTTGCATCTCTTCCCCATGATTTGCGAATACGCTTTCGGATGAAATGAGAAATAGCCACTATGACATCAGGACGAAGGGAAGATGCCGTATCCCACAATCGAAAATGATAGAACCAATGGCGTAAAAAAAACCGTTTAAACCCTCTTCCCAAGACACCGATACGATCATGTTCATAACTTAAATCCCATGCATAACGCATTGGAGAATAGATATAAGCCAAATGCTTTTGGTGAGGATGAACAATTACACCCTTGGCAACGGCATGCGAATCAGAAATAATCAGATCGTATTGTTCCAAGTCAAACTGTTCAATCCAAAACGGCATCATCCAAATCATATGACGATAATGCTTTGCCAAAAATGGGATTTTTTGCAAAGGGGATGTGAATATACGATGCCTATCCAACCAGCCGCGTTCTGCTTTTGGAAGAATATCGACGATTGTGTAGATATCTGCTTGAGGGTACATTTCTAATACCTGTTTAAGGGTATATTCTGCTCCCCCCATTACGGTCAGCCAGTCATGAATAACGGCAACCCGAAGGCTACTGCTCATTGAAAGCTCTGGCAGCCATATACTTAAACGGATGTATTATATAATCCAAGAAAGTTCGGCTGGCAACAACAATCATAACTTCTGCAGGAATGCCCGGCTGTATTGACAAATGATTCCGCAAAAGCTCTTTTTGACCCTCTGCGGTAACACGAATTTGAGCTGGATAATAAAGGCTTTTTGTCGTTTCATCCACCACTGTATCAGGAGCGATTTGAATCACTTCTCCCATGACTGTATTGAGTGATTTGATATGAGAAAATCCCGGGAAACGGATTTCCGCTTTAAGTCCAACGTGAACATTAACAATATCGGTTGCCGCAATTCTTGCATCAATGATAAGCGGTTCACCTTCTGGAACAATCTCCATGACCGGCTTGCCGGAAGGAACAACCCCTCCGATTGTATGAATTTGAAGATTAGTAACGATCCCCTCGACCGGAGCGACCATTTTTGTCCGTTTCAAGGTATCTTGAAGGGCAAAAAGTCGTGCACGATTATCTGACAACTTGGCTTGAACATCACTCAGTTCACTGACAACCTGCTGTATAAATTTTTGTTTATCAGCTATCATCTGCGCCTGTACTTCGCTAATTTGTGCTTTTGCTCGTCCAATCTCGGCCTTTGCATTGGCGATATCACCATCTGTACGAACTTTTTCACGTTTAACATCGCGTAATCTCATTTTATCGATCAGCTGCTGCTGATAGAGTACTTCCCATTCCTTAATCTCACCATCGTATGAGTTTGAAAGCGATGATTTACTGGCAATGGTAGCCTCCAGCCCATCGACCTGATTATGAAGCTGTTCAATCCGTTCTGTAAGGACTTGTTTTTCATCGATGAGCTGCTGTGCTCTGGCAGTGAATTCTCTTCTCTGCGCTTCCATAATCATTGTTCGTGCAGCAGAATTTTGCATTTTATCCATATCCGGACTGAATGTAATAAAACTTTTGCCGTCACGTTCGGCAATCAACCGTGACTCTGTACCAAGATTTTCATAATACTGAGACAAAATAATCTGTAATTGTGCATTGGCCTGGGTAGAATCGAGCTCTATTAGTTCCTGACCGACTTTTACAGTGTCACCATCTTTAACCAAAATCGCTTTGACAATCCCGCCGTCTAAATGTTGAATCATTCGATTGCTGGAAGCAACACTAACTTTTCCCGATGCCGCGACAGCACTGCTTAAAGGAGCGAATGCACTCCATACTCCGAACACTCCAACCAACAGACCTAGAACAATCAATCCGAGCCGTCGATAATGACGATCTTCCGTTTGCGGAGAAGGCGGTGTTTCGGGTAAAACGAGCTGCACATTTTCTGTTTGACTCACGATTGTACTCCTTGTGGTTCTTGAATCGTCGATTGTGGTTTTGGAGCAAGGGCTGCAAGCACCTCGTCACGTGATCCAAAAAGGTGAAGCTGTCCTTCACGCATAAAGGCGATTTTATCCGTCACACCCAAAATGGACGGGCGGTGCGTAATAAGGACAACAGTGGTAAGCCGCTTTTTAAGCTCTAAAATAACCCCTACCAATGCCCGTTCTCCTACATCATCGAGATTCGAATTTGGTTCGTCAAGAACGACAATTTTAGGATAGCAGTAAATTGCACGTGCCAGTCCGATCCGTTGACGTTGTCCGCCTGAGAGAGCAATCCCTCCCGGCCCTATCGGCGTGTCATATCCTTGAGGCAATTGTAAAATCATTTCATGAACACCCGCTACTTGGGCTGCTTCAACGACCATTTCGGGTTTAGGATCTTCGTAACGGGCAATATTTTCACTGATTGTACCGTCGAAAAGTTCTACATCTTGAGGTAAATAACCGATATAACTTCCTAAATCTCCACGATCGTAATGGGATATTTCCGCACTGTCAATGCGGACTTTCCCATTGATGCACGGCCAAACACCAAGCATCGCCCGTGCCAGAGAAGACTTACCGGCCGCACTCGGTCCAATAACACCGATCGTTTCTCCTGCTTTAATTGACATACTCACTCCACGAAGCGACGGTATTTTTGATCCGGGAGGAATAACCACAATCCCTTCCAAATCGATGTATCCTTTTGGTGCCGGGAGCGGTGTCGGATGTGCTGCTTCTGGGAATTCAGCTAAAAGTTCACCAAGGCGTTGATACGCGATCCGCGCCGAGGTAAATTGTTTCCATGTACTCGTCATCAAATCGATCGGCGCCAATGCACGTCCCATAATAATCGATCCGGCGATCATCATACCGGGTGTCAATTCACCGATGATTGCCAAATAACCGCCTAGTCCCAATACCATAGACTGCATCAGCATACGGACAACTTTACTCACATTCGACCATAATCCTGCTTCATCACTGGCATTGGACTGCTCGTTTAGAAATGAGATGTAGCGGCTGTACCATCTTCGGCGGACATTTGCATGCATCCCCATTGCTTCGATGATTTCAGAATTTCGCAAACTTGCCTGGATAAAGCTTTGGGAAGACTGATAGTGACGATTTGAGGCTTCCAGCACTTGTTTTGTCCGTTTTTCATTAATAAGCGTCAGAGAAAGGGCAACAATCACTGCAAAAATGGCAAACCAACCGAAGAGAGGATGGAATAAAAACATAATTGCAATATAGATCGGCATCCAAGGGGCATCAAAAAAAGCAAATAATGGTGTCCCTGTCAAAAATTGGCGGATTTGTGCCAAATCGCCCAATGGCTGTGCCGTTGATTTCCCCGGATAGCGATTTGCCAGAGCGAACATCGCATCAAAAAGACGTGTGCTCATCTGTGAATCAATCTTGTTTCCCACTCTGATCAAAACACGCGAACGGACAAATTCCAACGTCCCCATCACTGCAAACATCGCTATGACAATAAGCGTCAACATCAATAAAGTCTCTTGCGAACGGCTTGCCAATACCCTATCGTACAACTGGAGCATATATAACGAGGGAACCAGCATCAACAGGTTAATAAACAGGCTTACGAAACCGGCAAAATAAAATGATTTTTTGAGGACTAAAACTGCTTTTTTTAATTCATTTTCATCTGGTTTTTTGGGGTGTTGTGACATATACGGAAAGTACCTTTGGCAAAAAAATAAAGAAATCACTATTATTTGCAATAAATCAAAAAATAATTTGAAATTGTAGCAAACTTTGTGTTAACTTTCCAGTAAAGCCGGTGATATTCCCCAATGCAGATGGGGTGCTGCCGCGAAGATCGATCTAATCACAGCCATCATAAGCCTATCGTCCAACTCAGCAAGAGTGACTGCACCTCTGCCTCTTAGACGTATCTCAAATACCCCTTTTCCAGAGTTGAATGTCATATCTACCCCATCAAGCAATACCGCTTCTTTCTCCATCACTACCAGTGTTCCGCCATCAGTTGCAGAAGGTCCTGACCGACTGTTATCCAAAGATTTAGCAGAAGCGAAATTTTTGGCGTTTCCGTGCCGGTAAAGATAGTCTTCCCACGATGGGAGTAATTTGAGTAAAAATGCACGGGTTATCCAAAAGTCTACCCGATTCGGATAGTCAGCATAATTGATCACTAAACGAATCCGATCTTCGCGCTCAGAATAATAAGGGGTAAAGGTTTTTGCAATGATTGCTAATCTATTTGAATGCACGCCGCCTCTTTTTGCGGAAGATTTTTAAAAGGTAAAAGATAAAGAATCTGGCTGAACTATGTCACCCTATGTCCATGCATTCTGTCTCCTTTGCAAATATCCCCCCCTTTTTAAAACAGGACAATTTCGCCCATATTTTGGTGCATGTGCAGCGGAGATATCCCCACCAGCACCATGCCCTGCTGTTTTATCGCGCCTGCTATTTGGTCTCCGTCAAACACGACCAGCGTTGCCATACCTTCACCGGTATAATTGTCATCTTGGGTAAAAGTTTCAGTGGCTTCATTATAGCTTCCCCTGACAGCAAAATAGTGCTGATCACTGACTAATCCATCGGAAGGTTTCGAAACCGGAATAAGCGATGCATTGTTAAAACGTATTATTTCTCCTACCTGAGTTAATGAGAGTATCTGACTGACGTCATAGTTGAAAGTAAACACATCGCCGTTGTTTAAAACATGATCATTCCCTAAATTGACTGTAACAGTGTTGGCATTGTTGTTAGATGAGTCCGGAGGAGTATAGCCCAGCAATAAAGAAGAGCTGATGTCATGTGAACTGCTGATCGTAAATGCATTGGAATTAAATGTTGTTCCTGTCGAATTTCCTGCGGCATCGAGCTGTTTGACTTGAATCTGACTTGCGGCGTATTGTCCCGGTGCAATATCAAACGATGGACTCTGACTTGTAGTCTGATTCCATGTTGCACCACTGTTGACACTGTACCACGAGGTCACTCCATTCATCTCGCCAGTTGTTTGGCCAATCGCAATTTTAGAGCGCTGTACATAGGTCATCAGATCTATCTGCTCATAGCTGTTATCATACCACATCAGCAAGGAACCGGGCTGATCGGTATCGATGCCCACCCAGATCGGAGCAATATTCTGATCGGGTGAATTTCCGGCAAGGTCAGTTGCTCTTGCCGTAAACTTGTAGGTGTGACCATGGAGCTCGTATGGAACGCTCACCGTACCAAAGGAAAAATTGCCGTTGCTATCTGCCGTCGTTGCCGATAGTTGAACCTCCCATTGGTCATACAAGACTACCGTCGCATTCGACTCCGTCGTTCCGACCAATGAAAATTCAAAGGAATTGGTCGCAAAAATTTCGGGGGATATACGACTTCCCTCACTGGCGGGAAGGCCAAAATTTGAAATCACCGGCGCTGTTGTGTCGAGCGTGATATTCAAAGGTAAAGAGACAGCCAGCAAATTTCCGGATGTATCAAGCTGCATCGCCTTGATCGCGTGAACACCATCTGGGAGAGGAGAGCCATCAGGTACAACCTGGTTAACAAGGTCAAGCAAAGCAGTATATTCTGTGGCAGTTCGGGAGAACGGAACCGAATTGATGTATTCTCCTGCGTCTTGCTGATTGTTACCGTTAAGATCATCAAAAAATTCGACAACGCTGTCCGCCTGAGAGAGTTTAAGGGATACTTTTACACTGTTGTATTGATTTATAATATGATCGCTGTGACTGACCCCCGTATCCGATGCAGGATCAAGGAATATGGTGCTGTTAGCAATCGTGTCGATACTCGCGATCGCCGATCCGGCAGTGGCACTGTCGCCCGTTACACCGGTCATAACCGATACAGCCAAATCGACATCGTTCAGATTTGCCTGTGCATAGTAAAGCCCGACCGCCGTTTTATTATCCAGAATATTTGCATCCAAAGTACTCCCGGTCGGTGCATGTGCTCCGTTTATCAAAGCTATAAGCATATTGCTTTGCGAGATGGTATGCGTGGTGAGCTGCTGTACCCAATACGCCAATCCGTCGGAATCAGGCGATCGGTTAAAGAGATTCTGATAGGCAAGTGTTATCTTCTCGCTTACACTCATAGAAGGTGTATAAATCGCCTGCGTTTCACTTTGATCGAAAAAACTTTGGGCAATATCTTCCAACGTCGGCAAACCCGACTGATATACCCAGTAATAAAGCCCTGCCGCATCCGGAGCACGGTTAAACGTAGCAACATACAACTCCGCTACGCTCTGATTCGTAATAGCCATTTGCCACCTCCACTCATCAATATTTATAAGTATGCCATATCTCTGTTCAAATGTGCACGGTTTCAATAATATTACCATCTTTCGAATGGTTTCTGCATGATTACGGTTCGTCCATTTCTGTATTAAGAAGATCATAAATGAAGAGTGTATTTGCAAGAGAGGTGAAAAATGAAACTTATTCGTTGAAAAAGGGCTTTACAGTAGGTTACAATCGATATTTGTACTATGGAACCATGTTATGTGTTGTACTCTGCTAGGGGTAAAAAAAAAGCCTCCGCCCTATCAAGGGAAGAGGCTTTGAAAAAACGTTCTACTGAAAGCAGATCGCTTAGGATGATCAACCGAAAGTAATGTCAGTTACAGCAAATGAAGTTGTACCAGCAAGCTCGATCACCATATCATTAGCAGCTGAATAGCTACCGTCATGGTTAACGTCTACGAATACATATCCGTTAGTACCGTCTGTAGCAAATGCAACAGCACGATCAACAACACCAGTAGAGAAGAAATCTGCTCCTGTGCCAATGAACGTTTGCATTGCTGCTGCAGTAGTACCGCCGATCGCACCTTTTTGGATGATGTCCGCACGTGCATCACCTGTCGCCAAGTTAAGAAGTGAAGACAACTCGATCAAGTCAGTACCAGATGTATTAAAGCCAGTGATAACGTCAAATCCAGTCATCGTATCTGCTACGCCATCTGCCGGAGTAGTTGTATCAGTCAATGTCATTTGTGAATCTGTTTTGCTTGCAAAACGGATTGTGTCATCACCTAGACCAAGAGTAACAGTGTCCGCACCTGCGTTCGTTTGGATAAGGTCACCATTAGCAGTTGATGTATATGTATCCGCTGCTGCAGAACCTTTGAATGTTACACCACCCGTAATAGAACCGGTTGACGCGTCTACGTTAACACCCGCCGTATTTGCGCTTGCATCTACGAAAGTCAATGCTGTAGCATCTGTGAACGTTACCGTCGCTTGAGCGTTTCCGTCGATAACGAGTTTTGTCATATTTGCCGCATCATAATCAACTGTGTTGTTATAATCTGCTGATGTCAATGCATCGTTCGCACCCAAAGAAGATTCTACAGATGCTGTCGTCGCGTTTGATGTAAGGTTGATTGTTTCATACCCTGTCGCAATGATAACAGCATTTGATTCATTATCCGCCGTTGTGTCTGTATTGGTATCTGTAGCAGAAACCGTCATACCAAGAGTATCGGTTGTTCCTGTTGCATCTGCAAGAGCCATAGTAATAGCATCTGTGTCTACAAATGAATCAAGAGAAAGTTTGGTATCCGCCGCAGCGTTGTCGATTGTTACAGCGCCAGCGATATAACCGTTTGCACTCACATCTTTCAATGATGGTTCAACAGACATATCATATGTACCTATACCCGCAGTGAAATCAAGTACTTCGAAGTTACTGATGTTCGCAGCACTTGCAGCGTACAATAATGCACCGTTCGCAATTACGATCGTGTCACGACCTTCTCCACCGTTAAGTGTACCTGCCAATGCATCACCGAAATCCAATCCTGTAATGTCTACGCGGTCATTACCTGCACCTGTAGAAACATTTGCCTGTACCGTATCCAATGTAATGGTATCGTTACCGCTTCCAGATTGAACATCAACGATGATTGTATCAAGAGATGCACCATTGTCTGAGTATGCGCCCAATGTCAAGTCACCTGTCATTGCCGCTGCGTCCACTGTCAAACCATCGTTATCGCCGTTGGTGTCAAACGTTACATTTCCGGCACCGGTAATGGTGAAGTTTGCAACACCTCCATCTGTCACATCGATCGTATTCACTGTCAAGTCAGCGTTTGCCGTAATGGTATACGTTTGTACTGCCGGATACGTACCGTCTCCGTAAGAATACGCATCGATATAATCCAATACCGAAGCGCCGTTTACCACAACGTTGATATTTTCCATGTCATATACATCGATAAATGAATCATTGTTAACACTGGTAACGTTGTCCAATGTGATATTCAACGTATCGGTCGAACCGCTTGATTGTACGCTATTGGTATCATCGTACGGATAGAATTCGAAACCTGCGCCGTCTGAATTGCTCATTGAAAGGTTAATCGTGTTGTTAGACAATGTACTGTGGTAATCATCCATTTCAACGTATGAATTGTCAACGTTTGCAATCGTAACTGTCGCGGTACGTTCGATTCCTTCAGAAGCATTATACGTTTCCGCATACACGTATGAATCGGTTGCGTCTGTAAGATTAATCGTTGTATTAATCGCTGTCACAGCCGTGTTGTTTCCGTTGTTATCAGCATATTCATAAACATCTGAATTCATTACGTTTTTAACATCAAGAGTAATGTCAAGCGTTGTAGCCGTAAGATTCGCATAGTTGAATTCTGCATATGCGCTGTCTGCACCGTCAACAGTTCCTGACAATGCCGTAGCACTGCTGTCGCTGAAATACACGTATGCGCTTGCTGAAGTCCCAAGATTGGTCAATGTAACAGCCGTTGATCCAACAACGTCATTGATGTATGTTGAATTGTCAATACCGTCTACTGTCAATGCTGCAAATGCGTTGTTATCGATGTTCAATGTTGTAAGGCTATGCGTATAATCGTTTACGATTGCTTTTTCTACGCTCGTAATTGTTGCCAAGCCCATATTGACAGTTGACGCATCCGTAATCAATTTCAATGTATCCGCACCGCTTCCGCCGTTGATACTGTCACCAAGTGTCAATGTGTCATGCGTTCCGTCTACAATACCTGTAATCGTATCGTTTAATGTTGTTCCGACAACATTGTCTTGACCTGTAGTCAATACAAACGTTTGTCCTGTCGCAGCGATGTCTCCGCCGTTTGCAACGATATTGTCAATCGCAGTTTCTGCAGCAACAACTGATGAATGGTATGCTGTAACTGACGCCAATGAATAATCTGTACCTGTAAGACCCGCATTCGCATAGTAAAGACCTACTTCTGCTTTGTTGGCAACAAGAATCGCATCTGCACCAAGTGCGCCGTCTTTCATCGCTTCGATCATTACTGAACGAGTCATGTTTCCGTTCGCAAGCTCATTGACCCAATATGCAAGCCCAGCTGCATCAGGAGTACGGTTGAAAAGATTTGAATAGATAGAAGTTACAAATTCAGCATCTGTATTCCCTGCTGGATACAATGCCTGTGTTTCCGGCTGATCGAAAAAGCTTTGGGCGATTTGCTCAATGGTTAAACCTGAAAGGTTAACCCAATAATCCAAACCGTCTGCATCGGGTGCACGGTTAAATGTTGCAACGTAAAGTTCTGCAACCTGTTGATTTGTTACTGCCATGTGAATCCTTTTGTGTTTTAGTTTTAGTTTTGTGCGCGCACCGAGCTAACTACACTCGATGATATAAGTATTATCCTCTATACTATTTTAATATATCCTTATTAGTGTATAAAAGTTGGTGATTTCTGAAGATATTGAAGCCCGCATCGATGAAAAGGTGAAAATTCACTTCTGTGTGGCCATTGTTCGATGATTTATTTGATATCGTATGCGCTGAGGGGAAGTGTTTTGAGAGAAGAGAGGAGATTTGTAAAACAGATGAATATGACCCCAAACCGGGAGTCACGTTATTTTTTCGGAAGCAGATTCGATAAAACCTGAGTATAAGTATTACGAGCCGTTTCCGTAATTGCCAATTGCGCTTTTAATCGGGAAATTTCAGCATCGCAAACTCGGAGGTTTGTCAATTGGGCTTTTGCCTCTTCTGAAAGATCAGATATTTTGTATTCTTTGTCGTTGAATTTTAAAATCTTTTTTTCCATTCGTTCCTCTTTGTACTCTGATAGGGGTAAAAAAAAAAGCCTCCGCCCTATCAAGGGAAGAGGCTTTGAAAAAACGTTCTACTGAAAGCAGATCGCTTAGGATGATCAACCGAAAGTAATGTCAGTTACAGCAAATGAAGTTGTACCAGCAAGCTCGATCACCATATCATTAGCAGCTGAATAGCTACCGTCATGGTTAACGTCTACGAATACATATCCGTTAGTACCGTCTGTAGCAAATGCAACAGCACGATCAACAACACCAGTAGAGAAGAAATCTGCTCCTGTGCCAATGAACGTTTGCATTGCTGCTGCAGTAGTACCGCCGATCGCACCTTTTTGGATGATGTCCGCACGTGCATCACCTGTCGCCAAGTTAAGAAGTGAAGACAACTCGATCAAGTCAGTACCAGATGTATTAAAGCCAGTGATAACGTCAAATCCAGTCATCGTATCTGCTACGCCATCTGCCGGAGTAGTTGTATCAGTCAATGTCATTTGTGAATCTGTTTTGCTTGCAAAACGGATTGTGTCATCACCTAGACCAAGAGTAACAGTGTCCGCACCTGCGTTCGTTTGGATAAGGTCACCATTAGCAGTTGATGTATATGTATCCGCTGCTGCAGAACCTTTGAATGTTACACCACCCGTAATAGAACCGGTTGACGCGTCTACGTTAACACCCGCCGTATTTGCGCTTGCATCTACGAAAGTCAATGCTGTAGCATCTGTGAACGTTACCGTCGCTTGAGCGTTTCCGTCGATAACGAGTTTTGTCATATTTGCCGCATCATAATCAACTGTGTTGTTATAATCTGCTGATGTCAATGCATCGTTCGCACCCAAAGAAGATTCTACAGATGCTGTCGTCGCGTTTGATGTAAGGTTGATTGTTTCATACCCTGTCGCAATGATAACAGCATTTGATTCATTATCCGCCGTTGTGTCTGTATTGGTATCTGTAGCAGAAACCGTCATACCAAGAGTATCGGTTGTTCCTGTTGCATCTGCAAGAGCCATAGTAATAGCATCTGTGTCTACAAATGAATCAAGAGAAAGTTTGGTATCCGCCGCAGCGTTGTCGATTGTTACAGCGCCAGCGATATAACCGTTTGCACTCACATCTTTCAATGATGGTTCAACAGACATATCATATGTACCTATACCCGCAGTGAAATCAAGTACTTCGAAGTTACTGATGTTCGCAGCACTTGCAGCGTACAATAATGCACCGTTCGCAATTACGATCGTGTCACGACCTTCTCCACCGTTAAGTGTACCTGCCAATGCATCACCGAAATCCAATCCTGTAATGTCTACGCGGTCATTACCTGCACCTGTAGAAACATTTGCCTGTACCGTATCCAATGTAATGGTATCGTTACCGCTTCCAGATTGAACATCAACGATGATTGTATCAAGAGATGCACCATTGTCTGAGTATGCGCCCAATGTCAAGTCACCTGTCATTGCCGCTGCGTCCACTGTCAAACCATCGTTATCGCCGTTGGTGTCAAACGTTACATTTCCGGCACCGGTAATGGTGAAGTTTGCAACACCTCCATCTGTCACATCGATCGTATTCACTGTCAAGTCAGCGTTTGCCGTAATGGTATACGTTTGTACTGCCGGATACGTACCGTCTCCGTAAGAATACGCATCGATATAATCCAATACCGAAGCGCCGTTTACCACAACGTTGATATTTTCCATGTCATATACATCGATAAATGAATCATTGTTAACACTGGTAACGTTGTCCAATGTGATATTCAACGTATCGGTCGAACCGCTTGATTGTACGCTATTGGTATCATCGTACGGATAGAATTCGAAACCTGCGCCGTCTGAATTGCTCATTGAAAGGTTAATCGTGTTGTTAGACAATGTACTGTGGTAATCATCCATTTCAACGTATGAATTGTCAACGTTTGCAATCGTAACTGTCGCGGTACGTTCGATTCCTTCAGAAGCATTATACGTTTCCGCATACACGTATGAATCGGTTGCGTCTGTAAGATTAATCGTTGTATTAATCGCTGTCACAGCCGTGTTGTTTCCGTTGTTATCAGCATATTCATAAACATCTGAATTCATTACGTTTTTAACATCAAGAGTAATGTCAAGCGTTGTAGCCGTAAGATTCGCATAGTTGAATTCTGCATATGCGCTGTCTGCACCGTCAACAGTTCCTGACAATGCCGTAGCACTGCTGTCGCTGAAATACACGTATGCGCTTGCTGAAGTCCCAAGATTGGTCAATGTAACAGCCGTTGATCCAACAACGTCATTGATGTATGTTGAATTGTCAATACCGTCTACTGTCAATGCTGCAAATGCGTTGTTATCGATGTTCAATGTTGTAAGGCTATGCGTATAATCGTTTACGATTGCTTTTTCTACGCTCGTAATTGTTGCCAAGCCCATATTGACAGTTGACGCATCCGTAATCAATTTCAATGTATCCGCACCGCTTCCGCCGTTGATACTGTCACCAAGTGTCAATGTGTCATGCGTTCCGTCTACAATACCTGTAATCGTATCGTTTAATGTTGTTCCGACAACATTGTCTTGACCTGTAGTCAATACAAACGTTTGTCCTGTCGCAGCGATGTCTCCGCCGTTTGCAACGATATTGTCAATCGCAGTTTCTGCAGCAACAACTGATGAATGGTATGCTGTAACTGACGCCAATGAATAATCTGTACCTGTAAGACCCGCATTCGCATAGTAAAGACCTACTTCTGCTTTGTTGGCAACAAGAATCGCATCTGCACCAAGTGCGCCGTCTTTCATCGCTTCGATCATTACTGAACGAGTCATGTTTCCGTTCGCAAGCTCATTGACCCAATATGCAAGCCCAGCTGCATCAGGAGTACGGTTGAAAAGATTTGAATAGATAGAAGTTACAAATTCAGCATCTGTATTCCCTGCTGGATACAATGCCTGTGTTTCCGGCTGATCGAAAAAGCTTTGGGCGATTTGCTCAATGGTTAAACCTGAAAGGTTAACCCAATAATCCAAACCGTCTGCATCGGGTGCACGGTTAAATGTTGCAACGTAAAGTTCTGCAACCTGTTGATTTGTTACTGCCATGTGAATCCTTTTGTGTTTTAGTTTTAGTTTTGTGCGCGCACCGAGCTAACTACACTCGATGATATAAGTATTATCCTCTATACTATTTTAATATATCCTTAAAACAGCGCGTCCAAGACCATCTCTAATGTTTTATCGTCCATTTATCGATCAAAAAAACTTTCTCACTTTTTTCAAAGTGTCCGAAATCTCTAACGAACTCAACACGATAAACTATTAAATGCGCTGCTATTATAGCTAATTATTTGCAATTTACATTCATTACTCATGAATCTATATTGTTTTCCTGCGTGATAATGTTACTTTTCAGCCCCTTTATTTGCCTCTCCATGTTGTCAAAACACTATCATTTTTCTAGCAGAGACCATCAGAGGGGAAAATCAAATACCAGGGGATATAACAGCTATTGCATCGTTTCGCTTAAACAGCTCGGAGAAGATGCGGAATGTTCCAAAAGATTGATAAAGTCCACCATTTTCTGTGCAACGGCCGCCCATGTGTATCGGGTTTCTATAAGGGTGCGTGCAGCGTCGGTTTTTCGGCGTTTTTCGTCTGTGGAGAGCTGTAAGACCGCCATAATCTGACGAGAAAGGTCATCTTTGTCCGGATCTGCCCAAAGCGAGCCAGCCAAGCCCATATGGGTATCGGCCGGAGCCAACGTATACCCTACCGTCCATGCGGTATCTGCAGTACAAAAGTCGCTCTGTCCCCCATAGCCCGTCGTAATTACAGGGAGATTCAGTAACATCGCCTCGGCCATCGGCAGGCCAAACCCTTCACCGCGGCTCGGTGCTACAAGGCAATCGCACGTGCCGTAAAGGGTCCGTACCTGCGCCATCGAGAGGTCATTTTCGATGATCATCACCCTTTTGTCTGCTCGAATATAGAGGTCATGCGCGGTGTTTTCCCACCCCCAACGGAGCAAATCGGCGCGAAGGGTATTGTGAGGGTTGGGAAAGGTTTTGACAACCAGTGTTAACGGCACTCCGACCTCCTCCAGTGCCGCAATCAAGACATCGACTCCTTTGCGCGGAAAGCACGAAGAGATGTGCAGCAGTTTGATCCCTTCCGGAAGGTCAAATCCAAGAGGTTCAGGAAGATGTCGCAGAATATGATCAGCACCGATTCCCGAAATGCACAGCGGTATGTTAACTCCATTATCGCGCAGCACATTTGCCACATACGTCGACATACAGGCGATGCCGCTGAGACGGCGGTTAAAATTTTGAACGTGTTCTGGCGGAAATACCGATTCTTCCCAGCCGTATGGACCTAATAGTTTGAATACCCCTCCCATCGAAGAAACACGCGGCGGATAGAGGTTTCGGATAACACTACGAGCATGTATAGGGATATCTGACAATGCGGAAAGTACCTCCGGATCATTCGCTAAAAAATCACGGTTCGGCACATAGTTTCCCGGTCCCTCGGTCGCGAACAACGAAACTTCCATTCCCTGCTGAAGCAATGCGCGACCCACTTCGCGGTTCACCAATGCAAGACTGTAGGTACTGTCGCACGGGCCGTCAATGCGGATGCGATCTTCTCGCGGTACCATGAACCCAGAAGGTGGATTCGGTGAAATAACCCCCATATCAGCCAAAAATGAAGCGAGCCGGTTCAGTAGTTCCGCATGCTCGTAACGGCGGAGGATTTCACGCTGCTGCAGGAGCAAAACGGTGCGGAGAACAGGTGTTTCCATCAGCTTGATAATTTTTTCGGCGACTTGTGTGGGGGTTCTAAATGATAGTCGGGCCTGGAGCGGGAGATTTTCTCCTACAGCGGCAATATCGTACCCCAATACGGGAATATCGTATCGCATCGCTTCGATCATGGGAATACCAAATCCCTCATGCAGACTCATAGATAGGTAGAGATCTGCACGCGTATAGAGGGCACCGAGGGCTTCGTCCGAAATTTTCCCCGTAATCATGACATCGCCATCCAATTCCAACAAAGAAATATGCTTGCGGAGAAACTCAGCATACGTGCTGTCACTGAACCCTCCGGCAAGAACAAGAACGACATCAACAACGGAACGGTTCTTTAGCGCATAGAGGATATCAACAAGCTGATGCTGCGCTTTGTTTGTCACGATTCTGCCGACGAAGAGGATAACATATTTCTCTCCCAATGGCGGAAGCGTCGAGACATCAGGCTGAATCATAGGTTCTGATGTATCGACCAGTAACGGCAGTACCTGCACATCTGGGTAGCCCAAGCGTTTCAATTCACGGGCATTGTACTCCGAATCGGCATAAGCACCGCAAAAATATGACGATGATACAGATAGCTGCATGCGACCCAATCTGCACAGTGCATACAAACGGGGGGTATCTGCGAAAAAAAACTCAGGGGTAATGTTATGATAAACGATGATTTTACGGACATCCAGCACCATCAGCGCATCGTGGTCACGATGTCCTATCGAGTAATGATAGAGGAGTATATCGTCAGGTGCAGGATCAAAGTCTTCTATCGAATCAACGCGGTTTGAAAGGATCGGATCGATTTTTCGGGCATAAATACGAGAAATGAACCCCAGCTCGGATAAAAGTGTCTGAGTCAATAAAACCCCTCCGCTCACACCGTCTCCTACGGCAACAGATGGGGTAAATTGATGTATTGCTACGGATAAAGTCATACCACGGTATCGTCGGAAGAGTGTGCAAGGATTTGTATATCGAGTCCCGCTTCGTCGAGGCGCTGTTGAAGCGAGAGCGTCTGATAATAGATCTGCCGTGTGACCATTTTTTCGACCATAGGTTCCAAAGACTCCATGCGTTGTTCCAAAATTTCAATACGATCTTTCAAAACAGTGTTTTCATCTCTAAGGCGGTAAAGTTCCTCTTCCGCAAGCGATACACGAAATTTCAGATTGTTAAGATGTATCAGAGTATTTAAAAAAGAGCCAACCCGTTGTTTCAGTCTGCCTGTCTTCATCACGCACTTCCTCCTTTCGATCTTTTCTGACCGGATTGGGAAAGGAGATCAAAGAAACGTTCCGATAGGCGGGAATATAAGCGCTCTTCCCTCCATTTTACGGCACGGGATGAGCGCTCAAAATCAACCGAATCCCCTTTTCCCTTTTGTCGGATAAATGCCTCAATTCCATCGGCAATACCTTCTACCGTCGTCGATGGAAGGGTAATCACAATGTCCCGTACATCATCAAAAATTTTCAAAGGGGTCACCGCAACAGGACGAAGTGAAGCCAACCCCATACGAACTGCAGCACTGGATGATTCTCCCGTCTCCTGATAAGGATAAATAATCAAATCGGCTTTTGCCAAATATCCCAAACTCATTTCATCCGGTAAAAATTCACTCAGCAACGTCACATTTTTTTCGATTTTGTAGGCGGCAATTTTCTTCTGTGCCTGTGCTATCAAGGATTCAGAGACCTCTGCAGGATATGCAGCGTTTACCATGAGCAAATGAATTTGAACGCCTCTGTCAATCAAGCGTTTGAAAGCATCAATCAGTTCCAAAAAGCCTTTATGGGGAAGAAAAAAACCGTAACTTGCAATCACAAAAGGGGCCGTTATATCATCCGTATCAACGTTTGAAGGAAGCGTATCAACAATACCTTGAGGGAAAAGAACGACATTTTCAGTTACGCCTATTTTTCCAAGATTTTCAAGATCATTTTCTGCGTGTACAATCACCTTATCGCAAAGACGAAGCGCCTGCCGAATCCCAATCAGTTGCTTTTGCGTATTGTCTGTTGTCGCATGAAGCGTAATAACAACGGATCTGCCTTGTGCAACCATCTCTTGGATAAAGGTTTGCAATGCCGGAAATTGAAAAAAGCCATAATTAAATTGTATTACTACTGTCGCAATATCATTCTCTTGAATCGCTTTAACCAGCCTTTTTAAGTCATCGTTATCCGGTTGCCAGCATCGAACGACATTCGGTTCGTCCTGTGAGAGCAAAGTCTGCTCAAACGGGGCAAAGACGGTGTATTCAGAGATGTGTTTCCCTGCAAGATATCGGGAATACATAGCTATGCCGCAGCGGGTATTCCATGTTGATATCCAGCCTATCTTTTGGGAAGAGTCTGTCACCGACGAAGCCGCTTCATTTGCTTCGATAGATGCAGCCACCTTTACCAGATCGTTTTGTTTTATCGGATAGTTCTTGGCTATTTTTGAAAGTTTGTCCAATGTTTGATCGAATGAAAGCGAATAGCAGTTTTTTGTCTGTTCGTACTGTCTTTCAAACGCTTCAATAGCTTTTTTTGCCGATGCATCCCACGAAAAATTTTGCGCATATTCCAACGCATGATTTTTCAAATGGGTTCTAAAAGATTCGTCAGTTAATGCATGGAGTATCTTGCTTCCGATTGATTCTATACTATAAGGATCAAAAAGGGCTTCATCCAGCCCGATTACCTCCGGAATACTTGTCGTGTTTGAACCTATAGTCGGAATTCCACAGGACATGGCTTCCAGTACCGGAAGACCAAAGCCTTCAGACAATGAAGGAAAAACAAAAAGATGTGCCGTATTGTATATGGTCAACAGTTCATGATCCGATACATGCCCGGCAAAGATCAAATCATCGTGAGAGAGGCCTGCACGAGCTGCTACGCTGCGCAAATGAGCATATATAGAATCCCACCCATTTCCGATTATAAGCAGTTGAAACTCTTTACGGATTTTTTCAGGGAGCCAAGCAAATGCCCTAATAAGTCTTTCATGATTTTTTCTTTGATCAAAACTGCCGGTAAAAAGCAAAAATTTTCGATGGATTCCGTGTTTTTTAAGAACTTTTTCGGCTTCTATACGGGGGATGCTCAAGGGTCGAAACTTTTTATCCACGGCTGAAGAAATGGTTGTAATAATTTCCGGATCAATGTTCAATAATTCTATCGCTTCTTGTTTGGAAAATTCCGAAATAGCCAGTAAAGAACCCGCTTTTTTGAGATACTCAAGTTTATTGTAATAATGGTCCTTGGTAACGATATCCTGTAGATAAGTATCTTTCTCAACCAGAGGAATCAAATCGTAAAGAGTGACACCTGTTTTTTCTCCTGGAAACACTTCGCCTACAGAGGTTACAACATTATCTCCCAATCCTTCTATCAAACTGCTCACATGAACGATATCTGGATTGAGATCTGCCATGAAACGTTCGCGCAAAATTTCTGCAGAACGTATTCTGAACCGGTTTTCCGGATTTGATTCGTTTAGCGGGCCGGGGACACTGAACACGCGTATCTGTTTTTTCGGTATTATTTTCCCAAGTGATTCATAGAGTTCCGGTATTGTTTCTGGAAAAAGATCGTTTAATACAAAAACAAGCTCATGCCCCCCGCATTGGCGAACCATCGCTTCAGCCAGATTCATCGAATATCTTCCGATCCCTCCCAGTTTGCTGCTGGACTGACATGCCTGCAAATCAATAACTATTCGCATCCTAAACCTTTATTCAACATCATTTTTAAGTCTGTAATATATCTCTTTTGCCCTATCCGAACATGTTTCCAATTCTGTATCCAAGGGGAACCGAAAATGATCAGAGCCGACATTTCCTATCGTATGTACCGGAATTTGCACCATCTTTTTCAATTTCGACGTCAGAAAAGGAAATTTTTTAAGAATTTTTTTTATATTTCTGTCCAGCGTAGGCCTTTTATAAATAAGCACCCTTGTATGAATCAGCCCTATTTTAATCAAATGTTTCAATTGTCTTCATCCTTATATCGGGGTTAAGCCATGACAGCCCTATAAAGAAGTTTTCTTCTTCGTTCAAAACCGTAAACATTCCTGCCATATCTATCCACTCATAATTCCGATTTAGATGCGTCTCTTGATCGTGAAGCGCCAATTGGATAGAGTAATTGCCTACACCCAAACAAAGATCAAATGATACGGTGTATTCCAGGAGCGTTCCAGACGCAACTTCACACAGGTTTTGCTTGGTATACCATGTATTCGTACCGTACATAATCTGTCCCAGCCTGTCTTTGATCGAAAACCCAAAAACTAAAGAGTCCAAATATTCATGTACATCAACCATCACGGACATTTGGAATTTTCGACCGACATAAAAGGTATCTGTTTCGACCCCTTTTTCATTTGTCAATGTTAACGATCGGATTCGAGCTTCACCGCTTCCGGAAACTATTTGAATTCTGCCATTGTCAAGCTGTGTCATTTTGATCGTATTTTTCTCTTTTTCAGCAATCGATGCTTTATAATAATTTAAAATATCTTCAGGATTTCCGTCATGGACTATCGTCCCTTTTTCCAATAAAAGAGCACGGTCACATATATTTTGTATCGCTGTTTCATCATGGGAAACCAATAAAAGGGTTGTGCCCAACTCTTTGAATTCTTTGATCCGTGCGAAACTTTTATGTTGAAAATAGGCATCTCCTACGGAAAGGGCTTCATCCACAATCAAAATATCAGGTCGGTACGCCGTAGCAACCGAAAAAGCAACACGCATCTGCATCCCGCTACTGTATATGCGTAAAGGTAAGTCAAAATAGTGACCAATCTCGGCGAACGCTTCAACTTCAGGGATGATAGCAGTAATCTGATCATGTGTAAATCCCATTATTCCAAGTGCGTTGTAAGCATTTTGGCGCCCTGTAAAATCAGCGTTGAATCCCATTCCCAATTCTAAAATCGCTGCAATCTTCCCATGTATGCCAATCGTGCCGGACGTAGGTCTGATAATCCCTGTAATCAATTTCAGAAGGGTGCTTTTACCTGCACCGTTTTGACCGACGATCCCGATGGATTCTCCCTGCTTGATTGTGAGGTTCAGGTTGTCAAGTACCCGTGTCTCTTCGACCGGGGAAACCGAAGGGACGAACCACGACAAAAAGCGATGAAATTCGGAGGTATAGACCCGGTACGCTTTAGTAATATTTGAAAGTTCTAACAAGATCATAAAAGGTCAACCATTTCTGCAGATGCTTTGCGATAAAGCGCGATGGCGGCCGCTCCGATGAGCAGTGAGACAAGAGCAATCAATGCCAATCCTTCAACGTCGGGAGGACGGTTAAAAACCAAAACGTTTTGAAATCCCTGTACCAGGGGGGTCACAGGATTGTACGCAAGATAGTCACGGTAACGTACCGGAATGATCGTGGGGACATAGACCACAGGGGTAAGCCAAAACCAAAACTGAATCACAATAGGAACCAATTGACCGATATCACGAATAAAGACGTTGAAAATCCCCAGCAACGTTCCCAAAGATAGCGCCAGCAGAATCGTCAACACAAATAAAAGGGGAAGCCATAAAACGACCCATCCGACATGGTGCCCCAGCAAAAAGAAAACGCCCATTGCGGCGACAAGGAGCAATAATGCATTGATAAGTGCCGTCCCCGTAACAATTAAAGGGAGGGTGAGCTTTGGGAAAGCCAATTTTTTGAGCAGATTGGCATTATCCACAAACAGCGTGACACTGCGCGAGAGTATCTCAGTAAAAAGGGTCCATGCCAGCATCCCTGCCGTCAAATAGATCGCGTACGCATACGTATTGTTGATACCGGGAAGTTTGGCGGCCAATATCGATGAAAGGATGAGGGCATACACCGTGACTTGCGCCAAAGGGTTGGCGATCATCCACAGCACCCCCAGTTTATTTTGGACGAAACGGGCATGAAACTGCGCTACAACCGAGGAGATGACAAAGGTGCGGTAGTGCCATAAACTTTTAAACAATCGATTCACCCTTTCATGCTTTGCGACGCATTCAACATCCATTCAAGGGTCTGCTCAAACGGGATCGGCTGAGGCAGCATTGGTATAAGATCATATAGCTTTTGGGAACTGCCGCACAGCACCGTAATTTCGCCCGAACGGATAAAGGCTGGGTTTTGAACAATCTGCACCGCATGGCCGCTAAGCGATTCGAGCGAGGCAATAACGCTACGAATCGTTCTAGGGGTGCCGGAGGCGAGATTGAATACCCCAGAGTAGCACTCGGAGGCCAAAAGTCCCACATATGCTTCGACGATCCAGCGGACATCTGAAAAATCGCGTGACACGTCGATATTTCCCAATTCGATAATCGGCTCTTTCCGGATGAAATGGCTCACGATTTTGGGGATCAGAAAATGATCCGCCTGCCCGGCACCAGTGTAGTTGAACGGTCGTGTGACAATGACGCCGAAACGGTCGCGATACAACGCACCGATATGTTCCATCCCCAGTTTACTAATGGCGTAATGGTTTGTCGGAGCGGGGCAAAGCGCTTCGGTAATCGGCATCTCCAGCACATTGCCGTAGACATTCGAGGTACTGGCAAGGATTACTTTTTTGAGTGTTTTTTGGGTTTGGCTCAATGCCTCCAAAAGATTTTGGGTACCGAAAAGGTTGACGGCATAGACATCCAAATCCGATCCGTGTGGGACAAAACTGATGGCAGCGAGGTGAACGACGTAGTCGATTGCAAGCGGTTCAAAAAAGGCGTTTAACGCGTCGCGGTCACGAAGATCGACATCCAATACTACGACACGCGCGCCCGCCTCTTCGAGTGCGCGGTGCAGATAACGCCCTGTAAATCCGTCGGCTCCGGTGAGGAGGACGACGGAATCAAAAAGAGAAGCCGGCACGGTTGCGATCCATATCGGCATGTACCATCATGGCGCACAGTTCTTCAAGTGAAGTTGACGGTGCCCATCCAAGCTCTTTACGGGCTTTTTCCGGAGTTCCGATCAACAACTCGACTTCTGCAGGACGGTAGAATTTTGGATTGATGCGGATCAGCGTTTTTCCGCTCGCATCATCGATTCCGATCTCATTTTCGGCTTCGCCGCTCCAGCGGATACTCACGCCTGCAGCTTTAAACGCCATCGTAACGAAATCGCGTACCGTTTCGGTACGGTTGGTCGCCAATACAAACGTATCGGGAGTGTGGTGCTGCATCATCAAATACATCCCCTCCACGTACTCTTTTGCGTACCCCCAGTCGCGTTTGGCATCCAGATTGCCCAGTTCCATACAATCGAGTTTGCCTAAAGCGATCTTCGCGACCGAATCAGTGATTTTACGCGTCACGAATTCGCGTCCGCGAAGCGGCGATTCATGGTTGAACAAAATACCGCTACAGCCGAAAATACCGTAACTTTCACGGTAATTAATCGTCATCCAGTGGGCATAAAGCTTGGCTACACCGTACGGGCTCCGGGGATAAAAAGGGGTGGTCTCGCTCTGCGGAATCTCTTGTACCTTGCCGAACATTTCGGAGGTAGAAGCCTGATAGTAGCGGATTTTAGGATTGACAATACGGATCGCTTCGAGCAAATGGAGCGCACCCAAACCGGTGATATGCCCCGTCGCAATCGGCTGATCAAACGATACGCCGACAAAACTCTGCGCGGCAAGATTATAGATTTCATCGGGATGAATGTCCATCACCATACGGATCGTATTGGATTGGTCAGTGAGATCGTATTCGATTAGATGAAGGTTCGGATGGTTTTGGATCCCCAATTCTTCGATACGCCAAAAGTTGACCGATGCGGTGCGACGGTACGTTGCGTAGACATCATACCCTTTTTCGAGCAACAATTCTGCCAAATAAGCACCGTCTTGACCTGTGATTCCTGTAACAATCGCTTTTTTCATAAATCAAAAAATCCTTTATCCCTAATATTTTTATCTGATCTTAATATCCAAGGCAAACATCAAACATGATCCAGCGGACGATGTTTGTGCCCATTATTGATCGCAATTATAGCAGAATCGGAACAATGCCATAATTGACGCCGCTGCATTTTCCCACGAGTGGATGCGCGGCGGCGGCAGATGCGCCGATGAGTGAGGATGCAGAGGCGTTGCCGAAGAGAGCATCTTTTGGAGCATGTCGGCAATTGAAACGACCGAGGTAGGAGTCGCATACCACGCACGGTTTCCTCCCGCTTCGGGCATAGAGGTACAGTCCGATGTCAGTACCGGGATATTCGAAGCAATCGCTTCGGCGATAGGCATCCCGTACCCTTCGTACAAAGAGAGATAGCATAAAGCGTCTGCAGCCGCGTAGAGCACCGGCAAATCGCTTGCGGGGACGTAGCCCAGACGAATAATGTGTCCCTGCTCCTCCAGCGGTGACATAAGCGCTTCAAGGTCATCGCTCAGCCACCCGGAAGCCCCTGCCAATACCAGCGGAAAGGCCATACGGATACTCTCATCCAGCGATGCGTATGCCAGACACAGGTTTTTAAAGTTTTTTCGCGGTTCCAGAGTCGCCACGCTCAGCAGATAACGGGGAGGGAGGAAACAGCGGCGGCGAAACGATTCGATCTCGTCTCGCGTTCGAGGGTGAAATACCGGTGAAATGGCGGGGGGAACAATCGTGATTTTTGTTTTTTCGATCCCGTAAAACTCCATGATTTCGTGCGCTGAAAAATCGGATATCGTCAAAATTGCCGCCGATTCTGACAGCGCTTTTGGAAGTTTGTTGTTAAAAAAAGAAACCCTGCTCTTGGGGTGAAACTGCGGAAAACGGACATGGGAGAGGTCGTACACCGTCGTTACAATTTTCCCTTCAAAGGGAAGGGGCGTGTAGTTTGTCTCCCAGTAAAGCCACTCTTTACGCTTCACAAGATTGTTTCGATGGAGCCAGCGTATCGCTAAACGGTACAACTCGCGTCCGCCCGGCAAAGCGGCAACTCTTTGGGCGAACGAACGGGAAAAAGTTTGGGAAGATGCCTCGATAGGATAGAGTAGTGTGCGTATCTGCTCACGGGAAAGCCAACGGTGGAAATAAAACCCTTCCATATCGTCGATTTCAGGATCTTCGATCAGACGCAGAAGCACCTCTCTCGTGTAATGACCTATCCCTGTCAGCGGGGGACGCAGGGGAGAACAATTCACGATAAGGCGCATTAAATCGCCCCTTCGCGTTGTAGTACCACTTTAATCGTTTTGACTAAAATAACGAAATCGGTCCACAGGCTCCAGTTACGTACATACCAGACATCAAGAGTCACACGGCTCTTAAAATCGATATCACTTCGTCCCAAAACCTGCCACATCCCTGTGATCCCCGGTTTTACGGCCAAAATCATCGATGTCTTTTCACCGATTTTTTCTTCCTCTTCAAACATATAAGGTCTGGGGCCAATGAGACTCATCTCTCCTCGGATAACATTGAGAATCTGCGGTAATTCGTCCAAAGAGGTTTTACGTAAAAACCGTCCAATAGGGGTGACACGGGGATCGTTTTCGTATTTGTGGTACTTCTCGTAATTATCAACCTCTTCAGGATGCGTCACAAGGTACTCGTCCAAAAGGGCATCGGCATCATGGTGCATGGAACGAAATTTATAGCAAACAAACGATTTGGCATCTTTACCCATTCTGGGCTGCCGAAAGAAAATTGGTGAATGCGGTTCCTGATATTTGATCAATACGGAGATGGCACTTATCAAGAGAAAAGCAAATGGGAAAAGAAGCAGTGTCAAAAGATAATCAGAGAACCCTTTGAGTAGTTGATTTACTCGGCTAAGGAGTTTATTTTCCAAAACAATCAAATTAGTACGGGCATTAAAAAGATGGATTATATATGAGTCGGAAAAATCGTAACTTTTGATCAGCGGGATAAAAATAACCTCTTGCTTATGTTTAACAGTATCGTCTAAAATCATCTCTATCTCGTCGGCACTTTGATGGTTAGAAGCGATAAAAAGAGTTTTAGCGGGATGACTATCCGAACGGATATATCCCAGATACGGATTTCCAAAAACTTCCTTCTCAAAAAAAGGATCATCACCCAACACAAGCGCTTCGCGCCCCCAAATTTTCATCCGGTAGAGCCAGCGTTTTAAAATATATTTTTCGAACGGCATAAGAATAAATAACAAAGCAAACGAGGACAACAAGATAAACCGCGAATAAGTTTGTATTTCTTTGCTCAACGCCAAAACGGCAAAAATCACAACACAAGCAATCAGTAGAGCACGTACGACACGTTTATATTCCTGCCAAAAATCGTACCGCTTCATATAAATCCCTTCTAAAAAGAAAATGCTTAAAGTTATTGTATGAAGTAACAACATCGTACTGTAAAAGCGTAAAGGTTCAGTCATTTTTGGAAGAAACGTGCCATCGAACCAATCTCGTAATCCGTACGAAACAAAAATCGCTAATAGAATCATTATAATGTCAGAGAATATCAAAATAGCTTTTGCAAGCATCTCTTTCACTGTGTATATTCCTCCTCATTCACCCATCATCATTAATTAAAAGTATAGAATAACCAAAAAAAGTTAAAGCTCTTATTTAGAACAATGTTAAGTGTTAGAAAAAAATGAGCTAATTAATGATAGCTTTTTGCATTAATGCACTGGTTTATTAGAAAATATCCATATATATAGTTTGTTCATAAATTATGAGTTTTAATAGAGATACTTAAGTTTATTTAGATTAATATTTAGAAATTCAAACACAAAAGGGTTTATTATGGCATCTTTAGTTAATGGTTTAGGAGGAGCAGTCGGTTTTGGAGAAAATTCTCTAGCAAGAAATGATGATGGGTCAAACAGCTTTTACACACCCATCGATTTAACTTCCATTTTTCCAAACGGACTCAACTTTTTTGGTCAGACTTGGAATGGTGTTTATGTAAACAATAATGGCAATATTACATTTGGAAGTTCTCTTTCTTCTTTTACACCTTCCGCTATCGGTGCGGATTTTTATTATCCGATTATTGCACCGTTTTGGGCAGATGTCGATACACGCACACCATATACCAATACTAATCCTAACGGCTATGTCACCCCAACAGCAGGTGGAAATTCTCAAGGTTCTAATCTAACGTGGTACGATATCGACCCAACGACGGGAACATTTACCGTTACATGGGATGATGTCGGATATTACTATACAAATACAGATAAGCTCAATGCATTTCAGCTTCAGCTTATCTCTACTGGAAATGGCAATTTTGATATTATTTTCCGTTATGAAGATATCAATTGGACGACAGGAGATGCTAGTGACGGGACATCAGGACTAGGCGGAACAGTCGCACGTGCCGGTTTCTCTGCAGGAGATAGCTCTAATTACTACGAATTTTATTTTTCGGGTGATCAGAATTTTATGCTCAATCTCGAGAATAGTGTATTGGCTGGGACCAACGAGACAGGAGTTTGGACTTATCACGTCAATGGAGGAAGTGTCACAGGAATGGGGCTAGAAAACTCCAACGACACCATTATCGGAACATCTGGAAGCGATATTATGGACGGACGTAGTGGTGATGATATTTTATGGGCCGGAGCTGGCGATGATAATATCAGCGGCGGTGCCGGTGACGATACTCTCTACGGAGAAGCCGGCAATGACCACCTTGTCGGAGGGGATGGCAATAATATTCTTAACGGAGGGGACGGAATCGATTATGCGTTATACTCTGGTATTCGTAATACTCTCAATATTCATGATAACGGTGACGGCACTTATACTGTAGATAGGGGAACATTACAAGATCTTCTTACTAATATAGAATATGTCAGTTTTGACGATGGAAGTATGAGTGTTCCCTATGCTGTCGAAGTACGTGACAATCAAGAAGAGTTTTCACGCTTTTACAACGCACTCTTTGGACGTGATCCCGATCAAGCCGGACTTACATATTGGGTTAATGATCTAATCAGCCCTATCTTCGGCGGAAATGGAAATACGATCCAAGGTGCCGCTCAAGCCTTTACTGATTCAACTGAATTTCAAAACATGTATGGCGCAAGTGTTTCAAATACCGATTTTGTCAATCTCCTCTATCAGAATATTCTCCATCGCGCTGCCGATCAAGCAGGCTATGATTATTGGCTCGCCGAAATTAATGTCAGCGGAAATCGCGGAGGAATGATCGTCAGTTTTGCCAATTCTGCTGAATACATAGGTGAAACAGCTTCCACAATCGATGCATTTCTCTCTTCTGTACCTTTAGATGGATATATCCTTATCTAAAATTCTCTCTTAAAGAGGGAATCTTTATATAATAATTATAATAATTATAATTATTATATTTATCACACTAAATTTTTGATATTTTAAATGTTAAAGGAAGTTTGTATATGTCACTTGCAACACTCGATAATGTCGCTAAACTTTACGTCGCTACGTTCAACCGTGCTCCGGATGCAGCCGGACTTGACTACTGGGTTAATTCAGGAATGTCTTTAGAAGATATTTCTCAAAGTTTCTTTGATCAGCCGGAAACACAAAATCTTTACCCGATAGGAACACAAACAACCGTATTTGTAACATCTGTGTATCAAAACCTTTTCAATCGTCCTCCGGATCAAGCAGGGCTCGATTACTGGGCAAATGAATTAAATACCCATACCATTTCGAATCAAAACTTTATTCTCGCAGTTACGAATGGAGCATTGGGTTCGGATGCAACAATTTTGACCAATAAGACCACTATCGGTCTTGCGTTCGCAAATGCAGGACTCAATGATCCAACATTTGCACACACCGTTATGGCAAATGTTGATGCTTCCGAGGAATCTGTCACAAGTGCAGAAGACACTATTATTCAGAACACTCCAGTGAACTCTTTTTACTTCACAGAAGAGTGGCTTTCAGGTAGAACACTTTATGATATTTCAGGTGATCAAACGGATGGAGCATACACTGGGACTCCTGGCCCCCGTGATTTAAAAGCAGATATTATGACAATGATCTTCGATTCAAATGGAACCCTTCACGAAAGCATGAGTCCAACGCAATTCATGGAAGGGACTTGGAATGTCGATAACAATCATACTATCGTTATTAACGACTCATGGGGCACTTGGTATATGAGAGCCTCAGGAGAAACCATTGGTAACAATGACAATTCATATGTAGTCTACGTTGATAATAACTATACTGGATTTAGTGCTAATTCATGGTTTAAGCCTGAAGCAATCACTACCGATCATACAATCGCTGTAAGCCTTGTGGGAACAATTCTTCCGGCGCAAAATGTATTTGAAACATTTGCATAATAGTAGTAGTACGATTCAATTCATCATCTTCCTCTCGGAAGATGGATCATAGCTTTTGACCAGTGTAATTTCTCTTATTACCTAAAACTGGTATATCTCTTATATTATCCATCATATAATTCAAATATTTTCTATTCTGATAAGTTTGAGTACGAAATCACTTCTTAAAAAATATCACAATCAAATATAACAAGATAAAATTTTTACACCAGTCCTTGAGAACATTGCCCATAGCTTTTGTATTCATTCATCCATGTATACACCATTTCGAAATATCTGATCCCAAATCATTTATCAACTGCTGTGTCCATACTTCTCTGCCGGTATCGATCAAATGAAAGTCGGTGTTAAAATACATTTCTCTGCCGTACATCGTAGAGTAAGGATTCCCGATAAACGGAACGCCGAGTGCTTCAATTCTTGCTTTTAGCCCTTCGTAAAACCGGCGTTCTTCGGGATCTTTCCAATAGCTATCGTCGTACATCATCGTCGATGGCGTTACAATCAGGCAAATACCGTTTTGCGCAGCCCATGCGACATAGCGGCGCAGCCATTTCCACCCCAAAGAATCAACGTTGCCTACAGCACCGTAACGGCGGGGAAGCTCTTTTTTCAAGCCTTCCCAATCAGTTGCCCACTGTTTTGCCTCTTCTTCCGACGTATGGGTTTGATCTCCCCGCTCATCCAGATTTTTGTACCCGTAGGGGCCGCACATCATCGGCGATCCCCCCTGTGCCAAGAATCCGTCTACCAGACGGGATATTGGGGTCATCCAAAGCATACTGAGACGCTCTTTCCATGAAAGCTTCCAAAAAAAAGAGGGATCGCGCGACCATATCTGATCGATCATTTGAGCATTGGGAATACCATCATACGTATAAAAATGGTACTCCAGCGGCAAAATCACGATATCCCCTCTTTTTAAAACGCTCTGGCTTTTCAAAAGGACGTAAGGGAGAAGCAATCCGGCATTGACCCCGAAGTTGACGACCGGAAGACGATAGGTCTCTTCCAATTTTTTTGAATCTATTCCGAACAAAGCTGTCGAACCGGCGACGATCACTATTTTTTTTCCTTCGATTTTTTGCGCCGCCGCCGTTTTAAGTGCGTACGCATCGGCGATCCACTGAGAAGATGCAGTAGGACGCGAAGTTTGAAGAAAAACGGCGGCTATCCACCCAAACGTCATCATCCCCATCGTTGCCAAAAGTATCGCTACAATTTTCACCCGCATTCCTCAAAACACAAAATAAACAAAACTTCGGGAAGGCTCGCCGCTCATCGCTTTAAACGATATCCACAGCAAAATCCCCGATATAATCGCATGACGCCATGTCACGTCAAGACGCTCAATTACATGCGTATCGTGATCATATCCCACCCAGTGTGCGGCCGGTTTCAGGGCAAAAATCACCAATCCGCCGGCTCCGATCCAGAGCCATTCGCGCCATACGGCATTGCTTAGCCACTCCATTGCATTCAGAGGCAGGGAAACCGGTGCCGGATACGCAAACATCGCATGGTAATAATGCATCGCATTTTCCCAGTTTTCAGCTCGGAAAAGAACCCACAACAAGGTTACGGAAGCAAACGTCATCCCAATAGAAACTAAACGGGGAAATATGATCCTACGCCCTGGACCCCAGCGCCAGCCGTGTACCATAGCCAAAAAAGCTCCGTGCAGCGTTCCCCACACCACAAACGTCCATGCCGCACCGTGCCATAATCCGGCCAACGACATCGTCACCAGCAGCGCTGCGCTCTGACGTATCTTCCCGTGCCGGCTCCCCCCTAAAGGGATATAGATGTAGTCGCGCAAAAATTGGGAAAGGGTAATGTGCCACCTGCGCCAAAAATCGGCCATCGACGTCGCTTTGTACGGTGAATCGAAATTAATCGGCAAAGCGATCCCCAAAAGAAGCCCTAACCCGATGGCCATGTCCGCATACCCAGAAAAATCGAAATAGATCTGCCAGGCATACGCAAGAGCCCCTTTCCACGCTTCAAGCCGCTCAACCCCCGAAGATGTCGCTGCAACGGCAAATATCCGGTCGGATATCGGTGCAAACGTATCGGCTAAAACCGTTTTTTTAAACAATCCTACGGAAAAGAAAAAGAGACCCGCTCCATACGCAATCGTACGCGCAGGAGGGCTTAACTGAGGGGCAAACTGTCCGTAACGCATGATCGGACCGGCAATCAGATGAGGGAAAAACGTTACGTAAAGGGCGTAATCGCGCATACCGCTCGGACGGATACGCCGCCGATGAATATCGATCAAATAGGCCAATTGGTGAAACGTAAAGAAACTGATTCCCAAAGGGGCGGCTACCGGGGGGATATCAATACCGGCAAGCTGCGCAGCAAATCCGATGTATTTGTATCCGCCCAGCAATGCCAGATTAAACCCGATCCCCGCGATCAGCCAGCTTTGTGTATTTTTTAATGCGTTGATGCGGTACGTCAATGCGGCGCCGATGGCATAATTAAACGCTGCCGAAAAAATCAATACACCCAGATGACGCACATCCAGTAAAGAGTAGAATACCAACGATGCCAAGATCATTATTATCTGTGTTGCCGAATATGAATAGGATCGGAGAGCATATACGATCACTAAGAGCACGGGAAGAAATATAAAGATAAAATCAAATGAATTGAACAACATGGAGAAATTTTACATACGGAGCACTTCAATCTGTATTAACAACGCTCTAGATTTTCTGTTGAGAGAGATAAACAAAACATTTGATGGTGCCGGCACGAGGATTTGAACCCCGGGCCTATTGATTACAAATCAATTGCTCTAGCCAACTGAGCTATGCCGGCTTCTTGAAGAGGAGGATTATAGTCAGCTTTTACTAAAAAACCCCTTATCAAGTGAACATTTTACAAGCTTTTAAATTTTAAACTGTCCTATTATTCCTTTTTGATTATAATACTCTACTACACTGTCAGAATTGGAGTAAATTGAATTCTTATAACCGTATATTTTATTATTCTACCCTTCTTTTTGCATTTACTCTTCCACTTTCTCGTGCAGCTGTCAGTTTTTTTGTTATCTGGTTTATCCTTCTCTTTGTGGCGGGAAAAAACTACCGCAGCGGATGGAAAATACTCAAATCGAGCCGGGCTGTTCAGGTAATGGGGCTTTTTATCGCTTTTATGTTTGCATCGGCTTTATGGTCCAGCGATACCGCCGAAGCGCTGAAGCAGATACGTCTCTACAGCTACTGGATCGTTATTCCCATTTTAGCCGTATCGCTTAAAAAAGAGTGGCTTCCCCGGATTATCACCGCATTTTTGGGGGGAATGTTCATCAGCGAGATACTCGCCTACGGTATTTTCTTCGAACTTTGGACGATTAACGGCCGTAGCCCAAACTATCCATCTCCGTTTATGTCCCATATCCACTACAGCGTCTTTTTGGCTACGACGTCGATCCTCCTTCTCAGCCGTCTTCTCTCCGTCCGCTACACGTGGCGTTCCAAACTTCCGATGTTCCTCTTTTTTCTCACCTCGACGGGCAATCTGATGCTCTCCACCGGCAGAACCGGACAACTAGCGTTTTTGGTCACGATGGTGGTCGCGGTCATCTTTCATTTCCGTCTCACGTTGAAATCATTTTTACTTTTTGCCACGCTAAGTACCCTTGTGTTCGCCGGAGCGTATACCTCGCTCGACCTGTTTCAAAAACGCTTCGATATGGGAGTCAATGACGTCCGACAGCTCCAAGAGGGTAATTTCGATACCTCATGGGGACTGCGCGGTGCTTTTTGGGTCATTACCTACGATATCTTGAAAAAGCATCCCCTTCTCGGAGAGGGGATAGGAGATTACAAACATGCCGCGGCAAAAGCTCTGGCCGCAAACGATCACGGCTTTAGCCCCTCTACCATCGAATGGTGCAGCACGATACACTATCACAACCAATATCTGATGATACTGGCGCAGGGGGGATTGATCGGATTTGCTCTGATGGTATGGCTTTTGATCGAATTGTTCCGACTAAACATAAAAGATCGGGAGATAAAAGAGTTTAGCGTTTTGGGGCTGAGCTTATTTACCGTCGCCTGCGTCGCCGAACCGCTGTGGATTTTACAGTTTCCGATTATTTTATTTATCTTCATAACAAGCCTATCACTTTCAGCAACACTTTCTAAGTCTCCAGAATAATATATATTTATCTATTTTTGTTATAATCAAAAAAACGGAGAATGGGATACGATGCAAACACCTACCGTTCCCTTTATGTCCCTCATTTGCCCATGCTATAATGAACAAGAGGTTATCGGTTATTTTTTATCTTCCGTTACCCCTATTTTGGAGTCGTTCGAAAAACCATATGAGATTATCTTTATCAATGACGGCAGTCGTGACAATACATTCAAAGTTTTGCTTGACGCAAAAGCCAACTATCCTCATATCCGTATCATCAATCTTTCCCGAAATTTTGGTAAAGAAGCGGCGATGACCGCCGGACTCGATGTGTGCCAAGGCGAAGTCGTTATCCCGATCGATGTCGATCTTCAAGACCCTCCTGAGTTAATTAAAGATTTTATCCAAGAATATGAAAACGGGTCCGATGTCGTGGTCGCCAGAAGAGTCGACCGGACATCCGATTCTTTGGCTAAAAAACTGAGTGCGTCATATTTCTATAAACTGCACAATAAGATCTCACACGTTAGCATCCCAGACAATGTTGGAGACTACCGACTGATGAGTCGAAAAGTCGTCACTGAGCTCCGGCAACTCCCGGAAAACCAGCGTTTCATGAAAGGTCTATTCGCATGGGTCGGCTTTAAAACGGCGGTTGTCGAATACACACGTCCGCCGCGTAAGGCCGGTACTACCAGTTTTAACGGATGGAAGCTATGGAATTTTGCACTGGACGGTATCACCAGTTTTAGCACCGTTCCTTTGAGAATTTGGCTTTATATGGGGGTGATTATCGCCTTCTTGGCATTTATATACGGTAGTGTTATCATCGTAAAAACCCTAATTTACGGTATCGACAGTCCGGGGTATGCATCTCTTATTACCATTATCTTATTTATCGGCGGTATCCAACTCATGGGGATCGGGATATTGGGAGAATACATCGGGCGTATTTATATGGAGAGCAAACGAAGACCGGCATACATCATCGAAAATGAATATTAACACGATGATTTCTAAACTCTATCAGAGTAAACTGATCCGTTATGCTTTGATCGGAGGCTCCTCTACCCTGATTCATCTGGGGATTGCATTTTTGTGGCTTTATTTCGTCAACGCTTCACTCTTGTTTGCCAATATGGCCGGATTTTCCGTCGCATTTATGTTTTCCTATACGGTTCAATCACGATATGTTTTTCTCCATTCCCTTTCCCTTCCCAAAGCCTTTCGCTATTTTCTTGTTCAATTCGGAGCACTTTTGGCTTCATTATTTTTTTCTAATATATTAGTTGGGTACAATAGTTATATAAAAACACTCATCGTTGTTATACTATTACCGTTGATAACATTCGTTATTCATAAAGTTTGGACATTTCGTCATCATTAAAGGAAGATATTGCAACCTCAATTCCTCGAAAAAAATTTCACGTTTCTCTTTGCTTTCGGGTTGCTGATAGGGTTGTTTTTTTCCTTCCTCTATGCAAATCATCAAATCCTTACCGGCGATCAATTTCAAATGCTGGAAAAAGGGTATCTCGGTGCATATAAAGGCGTATGGCAATCTTATGGGAATGCCGCAAGTGCGGTAGGAAATGTCCCCGGATTGCTCTCAGCGCTGGTAGTCGGTATTCCGCTCATGTTTTGGGATTCGCCATGGGCACCTATGGTCTTGTTGATTGCACTCCACTTAGCATCTTTTTTACTTTTCAATGCTGTCATTAAACAAATTTTTAACCTCACGATTCAACTTATTTTTTTATTCCTGTATTGGCTCAATCCGTGGTTTTTATTTGAAAATGTCATCTATAACCCGTCGTATCTTTTCTTTTTCACTGCCTTACATTTTTGGTCGGCATACCACATGCGAGAGGACAAATCGTTTGGCTATACAATCCTACACCTTCTCTCGATAGCGATGGCAATGCAGCTTCATTACTCTTGGATCATCCTCGCAATGATTTCTCTCTATCTCTACGTACGAGGAATCATTAAAATCAATTGGTTTGCCGTAATAGCAGCCTTTTTCATTACCGCTCTCTCATTAATTCCTTATTTCCAAGCGTATCTCTCCCACCCTGAAATAAGACAAAATCCGGGGAATAAAGACCATGCCCGCTATATCGGATGGGGACTTGTACATGTTTATCCTATTTTCAAAGGGATCATTTATTGGTTCCGATATCCTTCATTCTTATTTAGCAATACGCTGTCCATGTACACTAATTTTGATTGGCTTACTAGCCATCCTATGATGCAAAAAACAGTGCAATACACCTACAAAGGGATGATCGAGATCATCGGCATCGCAAGTTTATGGATCGTATGGAAAGCCAACTATTACAGCTGGAAGTCCATCAAACCTATTGCTTTTAGACGATCCGTTTCGGATTATTCACAACAGCAATGGCTATCGATGTATGCGCTTGGAGCCTTTATCGCTATACTAATCAGCGGCGCTCTATCACCCATCGTATTTAATTATTGGCATGTCATTATCACTTTTGGGGTTTCTCTATTGCCGATTATCATTTTAATTGACTCTTATATTAGCAAGGATTCAAAACACGTGATAAAATATCTTTTTATCATCATTTTATACTTTGGATTGATCAATCTCATAGCTGCCAATGACAGCAAAAAATATTCCTACAAAGCCGATTACAGCCAGCAAGCGCGCCAATTCGTCTATCAGAAATTTTCGAACGCGCACTAAAAGCACTGTGGGGCAAATTAATCATGCGGTCAGTAAAATACTCTTTCCCGATTTTTTTTAAGATGGAGTTTGTTTTTTATGCTTTTTAACAGTTACGAGTTTATTTTTCTCTTTTTGCCAATTACTTTGTTTATCTATTTTTTGCTTAATAAAAAACGTCTTACCTATGCCTCCAAAGGGTGGATGGTATTGGCTTCGTTGTTTTTTTATTCTTGGTGGAATATCCTTTATCTCCCCCTTATTTTGGGTTCGATTCTCGTAAACTTTACTGTCGGATCGACGATATCGAAGATGGAGTCTCTTCGAAGCCCCTCTAAAAAAGCGTTCTCTCCCAAAACGCTTTTGACGTTCGGCATTCTCTCAAATCTCTTTTTGCTCGGTTATTTCAAATACATGGATTTTTTTATTACGAATGCCAATATGGTGTTGGGGATGCATTGGGAACTGATGCATATCATTCTGCCACTGGGGATCAGTTTTTTCACGTTTACCCAGATTGCCTATCTCGTCGATGCCTACCGTGGCGAAGTCAAAGAGATGGATTATCTCAACTACACCCTTTTCGTCACGTTTTTCCCCCATCTGCTTGCCGGACCGATCCTCCATCACAAAGAGATGATGCCGCAGTTCGACGGACTCAAAAATAAAGTCATCCAATACAAGAACATCTCCGCAGGACTTTTTCTTTTCTCCATCGGATTTTTTAAAAAGGTCATCATCGCCGATACGTTTTCGGTGTGGGCCAATACCGGATTCGATACGACTTCGGCACTCAACCTGCTCGAAGCATGGGCAACAAGTCTCTCGTATACGTTTCAGCTTTATTTCGATTTCAGCGGGTATACGGATATGGCGCTGGGGGTTGCGTTACTCTTTAATATCCGTCTTCCCGTTAACTTTAACAGCCCCTACAAAGCGCTCAATATTCAAGACTTTTGGAGACGCTGGCACATCACCCTCTCGCGCTTTTTACGCGACTACATCTATATCCCCCTCGGCGGAAACCGCAGCGGCGAACTCCGCACCTACGCCAACCTCTTTAGCGTCTTTTTGATCGGAGGGCTTTGGCACGGTGCGAGCTGGATGTTCGTCGCCTGGGGCGCATTGCACGGCAGTGCCATCGTACTCCATCGTGCATGGCAGCAAACAGGACTCTCTGTGAGCCGTTTCTTCGGCTGGTTCATCACCTTCAACTTTGTCAATATCACGTGGGTATTTTTTAGAGCTAAAGATTGGGATCAAGCGGCTAACGTACTCCATGGAATGATATTCGGCGACATTATTGTTTCTGAAAAATTAGAAAAACATCTTAATGTTTTGAAAAGTGCCGGTATCGAATTTGGACAATTCATGATCCACTTGGGGGGAAGTGCTTCGACGTGGATTTGGATCGTATCCGCTTTTATCCTTGTTATCGCAACCCCTAATTCCAATAGCCTTACGCAACGTTTCTACCCGTCCAAATTCAATTTGGCGGCTATCGTTATTGTGCTGCTGGATGCGCTCCTCCATTTATCTAAAAACAGTGAATTTTTATATTTCAATTTTTGAAGGCACAGAATGAAACATCGTCTTTTTTCGTATGGATTAGTGGGCATTACCCTCTTTTTATTTGCCGCGATCGGCGCGTTTAATTATGTCATCGACCCCTACGGATACAACCATGCTTTTCCTCTAAAAATAAATGCAAAAAAAAGAGTCCAGAACGAGCGTCAGGACAAGTTTACCCTTTTATCCAAATATCCCCATGTCGAAAGTTTTATTTTTGGCTCTTCCAGAGCGTTGCGCCTGAATCCGGATATTGTTACCTCTATTACAAAAGACGAAACGCTAAACATGGCATTTTGTAGCGCATCGGAAGACGAATACTATCTCTACATTAAATATCTTGTCGAGACTCGAAAAGTCAAAACACTCATTATCGGTATCGATCTGTTTGCCTATGCAGATGCCTATCAATCGAACGATACTCTTCCTGCGTCGCTGCTAGCCTATTATCATTTGGAAAATACACCTCAGATGTCGTCCTATCTGAATTACGACACGCTCAAAGATTCCCTTAAAACCGTTCAAGTTAATATAAAAGCAATACCGTCGCTCAATGAATACTACACACCGCATGGACAAAACATACGGATCGAATACCTCAAGGCAGCGGAAAATCAAACGACATTAAAATCTTATACGTACAAGAACGTTATCGAAAAGCCTCCTTTTTGGCATATACAAAAAGATAAACTTTCGCAAGAAAGACTAAACCAATTGAAAGAAATCAAAAAACTGTGCGACCAAAAAGGGATTCGGCTGTACCTGTTTATGAATCCGCTATGGATCAAACAGATTACGATGAAACAAAATAAATTTTTTCTTCAAAAAGCACTTCTAAAATACATAGTAACTACTGTTCAGCCTGTTTGGGATTACAATGCAATCACGGCCATCAATACTGATCCCTACGCTTATGAAGACCAGTTTCATTTTTCCTGCAAAACAGGCGATTCGATACTATCGGAAGTCATAGGCAGCAAAGCATCAATCGCAAAGTACTCCGGAACCTATGTAACACCACAAAATCTGGAAGCCTATCTAGATCAAGTAGATCAAAATTTGCGGATGTATTTAAAAAAAGCTCATTAACATTATTTCCACGTAATATTTTCCTTCACCACGCGAGCGGGATTACCGGCTATAATAGCATTAAGCGCATCAGAAGGCTTTGTCACGGTAGTATTGGCACCGATAATGCAGCCATCCTTGACCGAGCTTCCTTTCAGAATAAAGCTTCGTGCACCGATCCATACATTATTTCCGATTGAGACTTCTTTATCTTCATTGATACAGCGATTGTTTTCATCGTAAATCTGATGATGATCCGTATCCATAATAATCGATTCCCATGCCATTTGCGAGTGGTCGCCGATGGTGATTTTTTTGTTGCAGATAATCGTGCCGTCACCCGAAATCAAAAAATTTTCTCCCAATTCCAACTCACCGGTCACGATTAATTTCGAACCCAGCCCTATTTTGCATTTACCTTTAAACGTGAGAGTTCCTTCCAAAAACACGACGGTACGCTGATACCGATAATCGATCATTTCGATATTCCCGAAACCGATCCGGATCATCCCTGTTTTTGGAGTACTTATCTTCACTTTGCCCGACAGCGATTGTAGTTTTGTTTTGCGGGAGACAATAATCGGAAGACGGATCGCCTGCAAAAAAGGTAAAACTCTAAAATTGAAATAGATACTTTTGGGTATCCCCGCTCCGTAACGGATGAGATTAACGATTTTTCCCGTTTTCAATATCATTGTTTTTCCTCTTTATAATCGATTCACTACGGATTGAAGTGCCTCAAACACATTATCGACCGATGGAATCGAACCGTCCGAATTAAAAACAGCCGTATGTATCTGTGGATTCGGCAGATAGCGGTAGGGAACCGTAGAAAAAAAGATACCGACCGTCGCGGTTTCAGCCGCAATAGCCATATTACGGATTCCCGTATCGTTACACACAACGGTCTGCGAAGAGCCCAGATATGCGATCATCTCTTCCAGAGGCAGCGCACTTAATTTGGAGACATTGGGCAAATCCGCCAATACCGATACCGTATCATCCACTTTTTCGTTTGCCCCAATCCCCTCGAGCAAAATATGCTCGTGTTCCGGATAGGCTTGCGCCATTTTACGGATCAATACGCTGAACGACTCTTTGGGCCACTGTTTCGAGGGAACCGATGCCCCCATGAAATAGATAATACGAGACTCTTTTTTCTCTGATACTTTGTAGCCATAGTCGATCTTTGCTTCCTTCGGCGCTCCAAGAATGTGAAGCATATGAAGCAATATTTCCATTTCAGGGACCAAATCGGAACGAAGAACACTGACATCGAAAAAAAGAAAATTTTTAAACCGCCGGTAAGGGAACCCGATTTTCAAGACCGCTTTCGCAAAAAAAGAAACCATTGCCGAAGAGGCCGTATCGGCCATATCAAACAATATATCGTGCTCTTCCAGTTCTCGTATTTGTTTTAAACGCGAGAAGAAAGAGGTTTTTTTTCCCTCAATCTTTTTATCGACAACATGAATACGATCTACTAGATCGACCGGAGCACCATAACTGTAAGTGTTGACAATACTTAGTGTGATCGTGGCATTCGGAAAAAATGACCGTGTTTGTATCAAAAACGGCCGTAACACCATCATATCCCCAATTGCGGCATGACGGATAACCACTATCGATTTTACTGATTCGGGGGACATCCGCCCTGCACTCTTTATTCCTTGTTTAGATGCCCACGCACCTTTTTCAAACCATAATTTCATTGTTACGCTTTCAGTAAAGTTTGTTGCAACAGTTTAAACTGTTTTTGACTCTCGAACATTTCCATCGCTTTGAGTTGTCCCGCTTTGGCAAAGTCCATACGCATATGGATATCATACGCAAGTCTCTCTAATTTAACGCTCAAATCATCACTGTCAAACGTTTTAAATAACACCCCGTTTACCCCGTCATCGATAATCTCCAGCGGCCCGCCGCTGTCACTGGCTACGACGCAGACACCGCACATCATCGCTTCGATCAGTACCAGTCCGAACGTCTCCTTTTCCGTTGCCAAAACAACCGTATCACATACCTGCATCACTGTCTGAGCTTCATTGGTAAATCCGGTAAATACAGCTATATCCCTGTACTCTTCCTGCAAACGCTGCAAATACACCTCATCCATTGCGTGACCGACGATCAGCGCTTTGGCATCGATCCCTTTTTGAGTGAGTTTCATGAGCGCTTCGAGTACCAGATGCTGCCCTTTTTGAACCTCTATCCGTCCTACGATACCAACTGTAAACGATCTCCCCAGACCCAAACGTTCGCGACGGATTTGTTTTTCTTCTTCGGAAATGATTTTCGGTTGCTCGGCACCGATGTAGAGAACTTCTACTTTCGGACGAATCTCTTCGGGGATGAATTTTTCGATTTGCGTTTTAACCTGCTGCGTCACGGGAAGCATCATGTCCAGATTTTTATAGAGAAATCGGTGATAGAAATCGTCTTTGAAACGGGTCATCGTCATATGGCGCGACTGTACGACACGGGGTTTGCGCTTGGAAATCAATTTTGCCATGACAGCCAGCGGCAAATCTTTCGTCCAGTGCAGATGCACGACATCGATCTTTTCCTGATCAATTATTCTGGCAAGGGTACGGGCACTGAACCACGAAAAGAGTGTATTGCGGCGTTTCAGAGGGATAAAAGGGAGTCCATTTTTTTCATACTGCTCTTTGAGCTTCCCGTTTTCATTGATAACGCTGATGCATTCGCCGTGTTCACTAAGATAGCGTGCAGAACGCATCATATACAGTTCCAATCCTCCCAAATCGGGGGAGAGGCATAGTTCGCAAATCTTATTCGCCACGTTGTCTCTTTTGTTCGAGATTCAATTCATAAAGCTTGATATATTTGTAAAAATTGGTCGCCATATGGGAAAATGCGATGATAAGTCCCGCATACCCGTCCAAAAATCCCCGCTTGAGGATATAGGTGCGAAAAAACGAGTAGAGCCCGTTGAAAAACGCTTTAGTGGGAGAAGAAGATTTTTTGCCGACGTTATCGGTTGCAAACAGAGTGGAATAACGATCGGCTTTGATCACAAATTCCGAAATACTCTGATAGGGATAATGGCTGAAACTGTTGTGAAGCGTAGAACGGCCCAACCCCTCGCTTAGGATATGCTCATGCACGTGCTTATCGCTGTATCGGGTCGTTTTGCGGTGATAGATACGGACAATTTCATCCGCACCCCAGCAATGGCGGATTTCCGTCGTTTTGTAAAAGTTTTTACGCAACAGGGTATAAACCGTTTTGGATTCGAGTGCCAGCGACATAATCTCAGCGACAATCGCTTCATCCATTACCTCATCCGCATCGAGAGAGAGTATCCAATCATGCACGGCATACTCCGCCGCTGCATTTTTCGTCGGACCGAACCCGATAAATTCCCCTTCTATGAGCCGAACGTTCGGATATGCTGAAGCGATTTCGGCTGTGTTGTCCGTCGATCCGTTGTTGTAGACGACCACATCATCAAAAGCTTTCAGACTCTCCAAACACGAAGAGAGTGTTGCGGCTCCGTTTTTTACAATTATAACGACGGAAACACCCATTCTTTCAGCCTTTCAGTATCATCCAACAGAGTTTTTAGTATCATATCACACCCTCTCTTAAGGACTTTTCTAACTCCTATGAATATCCGATACGAATATAATCCGGCATTTGAATCCCTCAAACCCTCGTTTGAAGCGATCCGAACCATTTTTGCCCAAGACGATCACTCGATCCACAAAGCCCGTAATGAACTCAAAATCATTGATATTCAGGGGATTAAAACCGTCGTAAAATCGTTTAAAGTCCCCCATGTGATAAATCGTATCGTCTATTCCAATTTTCGTCACAGCAAAGCCTATAAATCATATCATAACGCCCTGCGTTTGCGAGAACTCGATATTTCAACCCCTCAGCCGATCGCCCTCATTGAGTTTTTTGAATCAGGATTATTAGCGGACAGTTATTTTATCAGCGAATATTTTGAGTACGATTTCACCATTCGTACTCCGTTACTTGAGCCATTGAGTGATCGGGAAGCGATTTTTACCGCGTTTGCCGCCTATACCTACGAGCTGCACCAAAAAGGGGTATGGCATCTCGATTATTCACCTGGCAATATTTTAATAAAAAGAACCGATTCAGGATATCAGTTCAGTATCGTCGATATCAACCGGATGGAATTTCGAGAAATCACCCCGATTCAAGGGTGTGAAAATTTTAACAAACTCTGGGCAAGCAATGAGGAACTCGAAATTATGGGACGCGAATACGCTCGGCTCAGCGGTCTGGATGAATCGCTCGCAATCCGTGAAATGAAACGGCATAATGACGCCAACAAACGGGTCAAAAACTTCAAAAAAAGGCTCAAGAAAGCGATGAAAGGCGATTTTTCAGCTCTCTCTTAACCTTCTCGAACATCTCCGACCGTCCCTGCGGGTTGAGGGGGATCATAAAGTGGTGCTGATTTTCCCCAATACTTTTCCATCGCAATGCCGAAGCGAAACGGGTATCGGCAAAAAATGTAAACGTCTCGCACCCTACCGCGTTTGCCAAATGATACGTTCCGGTCGATGTACTTATAAACAGTTTAAAACAGCTCAAAAGCTTGGCAAAATCGACCACGCTTCCTACCGAACGGTATAGTACTACCCTGCTCTCACACAATGCTTCTTTCGCTTCCTCATACAGCTTTTCTTCATCCGGACCGAACGTCATCACCACATCGACATTCCCTTCAGCCTCAGCGATGCGTACCAGTTCGACGTATTCGCTTAGCGTCCAGTTGGCATCCGAAGAACCGCCGAAACCGGGATGAAACGCTACCACAGGTTTTGTAATGGCGAATTCCGCACAAAAGTCCGAATAAGCCTCTTCGCTCCCCTCAAAGTGCAATAGCGGCGTGGGGAAATCGAGTGAAATATCGCTAAACAGCGCTTTGGCCAACTCCAGATTGTATTCAAACTCCGCCATCTCCACGCGGCTGCGGCGTTGCGTGATACGGCGGTTGTAAAAAAATTGGGCTATTTTGGTAGCCGGGGCAATACGGACAGGGATTCGGGCGATCCACTGCGCAATCGCCACACGGGTATTGGAAAAGAGGGTAACGGAAGCGTCGATTTGGGCTTGTTTGATTTTAAAGGCAAGCTCTAGAATATCGTCTCCCGTATCAACGACCACCTCATCGATAAAATCGCATGACTCGGCCAAACGGCGGTTGAGAGGTGCTACAAGGGCGATAATACGGTTGGAAGGATTATAGTGTTTTAAAACATACAGGGTTGGCAATGCCGTGATAAAATCCCCCAGTTTATCGTTACGAACCACCATTATATTCATGTCATCACCCCGTATTTAGTATCGGTATTCTACCTGATTGATGGTAAAGAAAACGCTATAATACGCGTATGAAAGCACCGTTTGCCTGGGATCATTATTCCGATCAGCCCGCCATCATCAAAGATAAAGCATTAAAACGCAGCATGCGGCGCAGTGCTCTTCCTTCGCTAATCAAAACATTTTGCGTTGCGTTGCTCACCCTCCCCGTCTCCGCATTCATCATGCCGTTTATACCGCGTCGACATATAAGCGGAGAACACTTTTTCGGTATGGGGGTCAATCTCTCTTATGAACCCAATACGGTCCCTTATCTGGTCGATGAGCTGGGGATCAAAAAGCTCCTGATCCGTATTCCGCTGTGGGAGATGGATCGGCTACACGAATACGTCACCTTTATCCGCTCTTTTAAAGACAAAGAGATCACCGTTGCATTGCTCCAAGACCGTGAGCACATCACGAGTCCCGATATGAGCAAGGATCACTTCATCCAAATCTTCGAAGCGTTAGAGAGAGTTTGCCATACCTACGTTATCGGTTCGACTATCAACCGTGCCAAATGGGGATTTTTCAGTGTTAATGAATACCTCAATTTTTATTCGGTTGCCTACGCACTCAAAAAAGAGCGATTCCCCCATCTCAAACTGATCGGTTCCAATGTTATCGATTTCGAATACCATTTCACCGCCCACACCCTCTTCAACCTCAAACCGATCCGTTACGATGCGCTCGGAAGCCTTCTCTACGTCGATCGCCGCGGTGCTCCCGAAAATACCCAAATGGGGTTTGACCTGATCGGAAAAATACGATTTTTGGCTGCTTTGATACGATTAAGTCCCAAAACATCCGATGAGTTAATCATTACTGAAACCAACTGGCCGATCAAAAACACCGCCCCGTATGCTCCGACCAGTGAAACGGAATGTGTGAGCGAAGAGGATTACAGTGACTATATGGTGCGCTATCATCTCCTCGCTTTTGCGTCACAGCAGGTGAGTTGCGTCTTCTGGCATCAACTCATTGCTCCGGGATACGGGCTGATCGATAACCGCGAGGGGATACGAAAACGCCCCTCTTTTAATGCCTATAAAACCATGCTGTTTCATTTACAGGATGCCGAGTTTATACGCTATCGCACGAATAATGAGGGGCATCTTCTCGTTTGTTCTACCCCAAGAGGAGAATTGCATATTTCATGGGATCCCACTTCGACACCACTCTACACTTATAAGGCAGCTTCGTGAAACTACTCGTCATTCTCCCCAACTGGCTAGGCGATGCCGTAATGGCGACCCCCTCTATCGAAGCACTATGCGCACTCTATCCCGAAGCGGAGCTCACATTGGTCGGTTCGTTTGTGAGCATCGAAGCGCTCAAATATCATCCCCAATGCGTACGGCATTATGTCGATGAAACGAAAAAAGGGGGCAATCGTCTCGTCAATACCCTGCGATTTGCTCGAGAGTTGGGTCGTCACGACATAGGGATAACATTTCGCAATCAGCTCCACTCCTCCCTGCTGCTCTCGTGGACAAAAACACCAATTACGGCGGGACGGAAGAGCTGGCATTCAAAACTCTTATTGACGCATGCCATCAAGCCGCACCATCCTTCCCATCTGGTGGAACAGTACCGCGATATCGCCCAAAGTCTGAGTCCGTCGCCTCTGGTCATTCAAAACCTCAGACTGCATATTCCGCTGCATCCGTATAAACGCCCTACCCTCGGACTCAATCCGGGAGCAACCTATGGAAGCGCCAAACGATGGTATCCCGAAAAGTTTGCCGAAGTGGCGCGTGCTTTGAGTGAGCGCTTCGATATTATCCTCTTCGGCGGCCCCAATGAAGTGGGTATGGCCAACGATATCGAATCACGCTTAAGCGGTTTGAACGTTACCAATCTTGCAGGAAAAACGTCGATTCAGGAGTTATGCAGTTTTATCGGCGGATTGGATCTTTTTATTACCAACGACAGCGGCCCGATGCACGTCGCAGCAGCCTATCAGGTACCGACAGTGGCGATCTTCGGACCGACACGGCATTTGGAAACATCGCAATGGATGAATGAAAAAAGTCTTATAGTGAGACATGATATGGAGTGTGCACCGTGTATGAAACGTGAGTGCCCGCTCGGACACCACGAATGTATGAAAAGTATTACAGCAGCAGAAGTAATTGAAGCTGCTCAAAAATTAATCTAGCCTCAACAACACACCAAGAGCAAGGTCGCTCGCAGTAGTGCGAAAGCGTACCGCTAGCGATTTGTTGTAGAGGCGATTTTCTTTTGCATACTTTTCTTATTAAAAAGAAAAGTCTGAAATTAAAAGTCTAATCTAAGCCCGAAATACCATGAGCTGTTATACGTCACATCACGGCTTTTGATATTGGTATCGATTTTTCGGTATCCCACTTCGACCCGGCCGTTATCGATCGGCTCAGCATCCAAATGCAGGCGTGTTTCCAAATACGAATCCCCGTCTTTGAAGCTCAACACCGACGGAGCATAATAGAGCGATCCTCCGAGATAAAACGGGAAAGGGGTATTCAAAGGGAGCAGAAGTTCCGCTTCGGCACCCAAAGGAATCGCCGCATACGTATTACCGTCAAATTTGGTGTATTCTCCTTTGATTCCCAGCCCAAGTTTCAATCCTTGAACCCCTTGAACCGGACGCATCACCATAAATGAGACCTCCATCAACGGGTCCGTATTGGCAATCGTATTGCTGTTGTTGTTATCCCCGTTTAAAAAACGTGCACCGATATAGGTATTTTGCATCGCATTTCCCATACGACCCATGTCTAAACGGATTTGCCCTTCGACATCCCTGCTGTTCACATTCGCTTCAATTTGGTGTGCGGCGAATGCCCCACTGCTGAGTAAAGCGCATAAAATTATTTTTTTTAGCATAGTGTCCCTTCATTAATTCGAGCTATCGTGGCAGTCGTACTTTTTCCGTCCACAAACTGCACCAATCGCAGTTCCTTAGCAAATTCCGCTCCAACAACCGATTTGCCCTCATAATCTCCCCCTTTGACAAGGATATCGGGAGCAATGTTTTTAATCAGTTCATACGGAGTTTCATCGCTAAACATCACCACAAAATCGACCGATTCGAGCGCGGCTAAAATATAGGCACGATCCGCTTCGGGATTCACAGGACGGGTCGGACCTTTCAGGGTACGAACCGAACTGTCCGAATTGAGCCCGACAATCAAGACATCCCCGTAACTTTTCGCCTCTTGGAGATATTTCACATGCCCGACATGGAGGATATCAAAACATCCGTTGGTAAAGACTACCTTCTTCCCTTCACGTCTTAAACGCTCGGAGATAGCAAAAATCTCTTCTTGCGTTTTGATGTGCATATCCGACGTGCTTTGGTGCAGACTGGAGGCATATTCCTCGATTTCGGCAAGCGTAACGGTAGCCGAACCGATTTTACCGACGACAACGGCGGCGGCATGATTAGCAAATGGGGCTGCTTCATCGATGCTCAGCCCCGCACTCAAAGCAAATGAGAGGGATGCGATCACCGTATCCCCCGCACCTGTCACATCATAAACCTCTTTGGCCACGGTAGGAAAGCGGCGCATACTTTTGTCATAGATCGCGATACCGTCTTCGGACAGGGTTATCATCGAACATTCGAGAGAACACGTTTCTTTGAGACTTATAAGCGCTTTTTGGAGACTTTTGTCATCTTTGATTACGATTCCTGTCGCTTCCGATGCCTCTTTTTTGTTCGGTGTCAGTAAATAGGCTCCGCGGTATTTGCGATAATCTTTCCCTTTCGGATCAACCAAAACCTTTTTTCCTGCTGCTTTTGCCGTAGCGATTATCCCGCCCGCAACGGCATCGGTAATGACCCCTTTTCCGTAATCGGAAAGGATGATAATATCGCACGTATCGATGACATCAATAACATATGAGACGATAGAACGTTCGCTCACTTTATCAATTGACTCTTTCGATTCTTTGTCGTAGCGCAAAATTTGTTGATTCGAAGCGATGATTCGACTTTTTTTGGATGTTTTTCTCCCCGTTTGGCGCATAAGACCGTCACTGTTTGCACCGATGGCCGAAAGCATACTTCGCAATTCTTCGCCGTTTTCATCGTCACCGATGACACCGCTCACACTCACACGCGCGCCTAAAGCGATTAAGTTGTTGATCACGTTTCCGGCACCGCCGAGCACTGTCGTCTCACGAGAAATATCAACAACCTGTACCGGAGCTTCGGGAGAGATACGCTCGCATCCGCCCCAAAGATAGTGGTCGATCATCAAATCACCGATAACGAGAATATGAGGATGGGTTTCGTTTAACTTTTTCATTAGAGTTCCTGCTCAAACAGACGCTTGATTTCCGGTACGTATGCCGCAATCCCCTCTTCAAAGCTAAAGCGCGGTTCATATCCCAAGATCGCTCTTGTAGACTCGATATCGGCTTCCGTATGGAACTGATAGCGTCCGATATACGGGTTGGGGATGTATTCACAGCTCAAAGACGTCCCCAGTTCGTTCTGGAGGATATCCACCATCGATTGGAACGATCGCGCTTTTCCGGTACCGACATTGAAAACACCGTTCTCTTTCGGATTCATAGAGAGAACATTGGCTTGAATGATATCTTCGATGTAGATGAAATCGCGTAAGATTTTATCCGAGTTTTCAAACAGTTTCGGATTTTTCCCTGCCAACAGCTGATGACCGAATTGTACGACCATCGACGCCGTTTTATTTTTGAAAAATTCTCTAGGACCGTATACATTAAAATATCTCAATCCCACAATACTGATATGATCGTACTTCTTGGTATATTTATGCGCTAAATGGTCCATCATCAATTTTGAAAAACCGTAAACGTTTTGAGGAGCCTCTCGTCCGACACGCTGAGGCGAAGGGGCATCACCATAGGTGGCTCCGGAAGAAGCATAAATCATATTGGCACCGTGTGCCACAGCGATATCGAGGAGATCTTTAAACGCGTTGACATTGGTCTGAATCATCAAATCCTGTTCCAGTGCCGTGGTATCGGAAATTGCGGCTTCATGGAAAATGTAATCGAATTGATAATCGCGTTTGAGCTTTGAAAGCAATGCAGTGTCATTGATATCACCGCTGATCACTTCACCCTGAAATCCCAAGAGATTTTTAAAATGACCGAAACTTCTGAGATTGCCGTTCGACAACGTAATATTCGAGCGGAAAAGGTCCAAAACTACAACATGGGTTTCAGGATAGTTCTCCTGAAAATAGAAAGCGAGGTTGGATCCGATGAATCCCGCCCCTCCCGTGATTAAAATGGTTTTTCGATTCAAATCGGCAGAACTGTAGCGCATATATTTTTCCTCTAATTACAGGTAGTAGCATATTGTAACAAAGCTTCTATTAAAGGAGAGAAATGTTAGAGTGATTTAAGATTGCTAAGACTATAATGACGACGAAATTTTTAATGGAGAAAACAAATGAAAAAAATTGCTCTTGCAATGTTGTTCGCTGGTGTATCTTTGATGGCTGCCGATGGTAAAGCCCTAACTGCTAAATGTGCTGCTTGCCATGGTGCTTCTTTCGAAAAATCTGCTCTTGGTAAATCACCTATCGTAAAAGGTTTGTCTGCAGAAGCTATCGAAACTGCTCTTAAAGGGTACAAAGCTGGTACTTTGAACAAAGCTGGAATGGGTGCATTGATGAAAGGTCAAGTTGGAGCATACTCTGACGCTGATATCAAAGCAATCGCTGCTTACATCGCAACAATCAAATAATACCTCGCTCACCGCAAGTGCGGTGAGTCTTTCTCTTCTTCAGAATTTATTCCGGTTTATAATCTCGTTTATTCACTGCTTCTTGCTTACGCTGCTGATTGGCTGCATCGTTGAGTTCCGCTTCGTCATCAAACTGCACTTGATTCATCATTTTCGTCTCATCGTCAAATTGACCGTTTTTAATTCCCCACATAAAAGCCGCCAACGCTATTCCGCCTAAAAAGATCGATGCACCGAGCATCATTGCGATTACCCAACTATCCACAGAATTCCTTTTATCAATTTTGTCCCACAAACATACCAAGAGCCCGACCGCTGGCAGTAGTGCCAAAGCGGTTGGAAGCGTTCTGTTTTTGGGACGATTTTCTTTTCACAGAAACATTTTGCTTCGCAAAAGCGGTTCCCTTGTTTTGATACTTTTCTTATGAAAAAGAAAAGTATATAACTATTTATACAGCCAACGCACCCGCATCGAATTACCGACAACCAAGAGCGAACTAAACGACATCGAAATTGCCGCAATCAACGGTATCACATACCCCATCATCGCAAGCGGAATTGTAATCGAGTTATAGACCAGTGAGATACCAAGGTTTTGTTTAATCAAACCGTATGTCTTACGACTGATCCCGAACGCTTCTGTTAGCGAAGTCAGCGAATCATTCATGAGCACCACATCGCTCACTTCGATCGCGATATCACTACCGTTACCCATAGCGATGGCAATATCAGCGGCGGCTAAAGCCAACAAGTCGTTTACACCGTCCCCCGCCATGACGACAATATGACCATCCTGATGTGCTTTGTCGATAAATGCCGCTTTCCCCTCTGGGGTAAGATGAGCATGTACCTCATCAATCCCCACCTCTTTTGCAACACGCTGTGCCGCCGCTTCATGATCACCTGTGAGCATCACAACACGGAGGTTGGAGCGTTTTAAGTCTTCCATCGACTCATGCGCTCTCGCTTTAGGAAGATCCCGAAGTTCAAACACGGCAACAAGAAGATTATCTACCGCATAGTAAAAAATACTTTTATCGCTTACGGCGTCCACGGCAATACCCAGTTCTTGCATCAACAGTGCATTTCCTCCGGCGACAACTACACCGTTTGCCCGTCCTACCATACCGCGTGCAGGAATTTCACGTACCTCTTCGAGTGTGGTTGAATCTACCTCCTCCTCCGTACGTTCCAAATACTCCAGTACACCTCTGCTGATCGGATGTTTGGATGAAGAAACAAGTGTATGCAATACATTCTGATCAAACGGGTGATGCAGTGTTGCATAAACCACTTCGGGACGTCCTTGAGTTATGGTGCCGGTTTTATCCAATACCACCATCGTCGCTTTTGCCATCGTCTCGATCTGAGCCGCCGATTTAAAGAGAATTCCCCTCTTTGCCCCCAATGCCAATCCTACCAGCGTTGCAACCGGAGTTGCAAGAGCCAACGCACACGGACATGCGATGATAATGACCGAGATCCCGACCATAAGCGCCCTATCAAAACTGTGCGGCCAAAAATACCATCCCCAAAACGTTGCAATCGCCAAAAAGAGAATCGTAGAAGAAAAGTGTTGCGATAGACGATTGGCGAGCTGCTCGATCGAGGGTTTTTGTGCCATCGCATTCTCTAAGAGATTCACCAAATTCGAGAGGGTCGAGTGGGCAAAATCTTTGGTCGTACGGTAATGGATCAAGGCATCAATACTCGTCGTCCCGCTGATGATTTTATCACCGAGGCGTTTGAATATCGGTTCTGATTCTCCGGTGAGGTTGGATTCATCAAAACTCCCCTCCCCCGAGATCACTTCACCGTCGATTGCTGAACGTTCACCGCTACGGATGACGATGATATCCCCCACTTTGACTTCGTTGACATCGACGGATCGGATGGTTTCCCCCTCCACAATACTCACTTCTCGCGGAATATGTTTTCCGATAATATCGAGAGTATCGGCAGCGTTTTTACGGCTAAGGACTTCGAGGAATTTTCCAAAAAGGACAAAGGTGATGATCATCGCTACCGAATCAAAATAGGCTTCCCCTTTTTCAAAGACGGTTATATAGATCGAATAAAAATACGCGAGACTCGACCCGGTCACGACAAGTAAGTCCATCGTAACGGCGCGATTTCGTAACCCGTAATAGGCTCCGCGGTAAAAAATCCATCCGCTGTAGAAAAGTACCGGTGTGGCTAAAAACCACTCCGCCGTATTGAGAATCGTTTTGACGTCTTGAGTTATCCCCGTAAAATATCCGGCATACTGAGCGACGGCAATCCACATCATGTTCATTGTCGCAAACGTCGCTACCGCCATCCGCAAATAATAATCTTTACGCTCTTTATTCGCACGCACTTCCTGCAACGATGCATCATACGGAAAAGCGTTATAACCGATCGCACGGATCATATCGATAATAGCAGAGAGCTTGACGCTCTCGGGATTCCAGGTAATGCGTGCTTTGTTGTTCGTATAGTTGATATGGGCTTCGATCACACCATCCATCTTATGGAGCGCTTTTTCATTTAGCCATACACACGCGGCACAATGGATTCCCTCGATCACGAGAGAGACTTGCAAGAGTCCCTCTTTGGTTGTCGTTACAAAACGCTCATGAAAAGCGGGAGTGTCAAAATTGGTACTTGCTTCGAATTGTTCGGTCGGAGGAGAGAGGGTCGTGTCCCCCATTTTGGAATAAAAACTCTCCAGCCCTTCGTCCTTGAGAAGATGAAAAATCCCGCGGCAGCCGTTACAGCAAAAGCGGTACTCTCCGTCATGGATCATCACTTCATCGCTGAATTCCAGATGACAGTGATCGCATTTGACTTTAGACATATTCAAATTTTCCTGCCGCTTTATTTTTCTTGACTTGATCGTATGGTCCCATAACACCTTGCATCACGATATGAACACCGTGTTTTGCATTGTGTGCATACCCTATCGCCATAGAGAGATTGGCCGTTGCTTCAGTCGGATCAATACTAAAAGGGATCATCGCACCGGTAAAAACGATCACTTTGTCCAATCCCAAACTCGCTACGTATTCGGCACTCAAATCCATCGTATCGGTACCGTGAACAACAATAATCATTGTTTCTTCTAATGAAGAAATCGTATGTGCCAAGACAGAGCGATCATGGTTATCCATCTCCAAAGAATCTTTATAAAGTACCCCTTGGAGCGGAATAGAGATCACCAAAGATTTTACGATTTGTTCGACGGCTAGATTATCGTTTGGAACAAACAGTTCTCCTTTGATCGGATCATACCGTTTATTAAACGTTCCGCCTGTATTGAGTATCCGCATCAAAGAAGCTCCCGCAGTGAGTGAATAATGGTATTGGCTTTCGAAGCTGCAGCTTCGCCGGAGAGGAGAATATTCGTCCCGACTCCCGCTTTCAAAGCGGCTTCGATATCCCGTTCGTTATCCCCGATCATCACGGAGGAGGCCATATCTAAGCCATACTCTTTTTTCGCCGATAACAACATTCCCGGTTCCGGCTTACGGCACTCACATACACCGTCAATACTCTCATGATGAGGACAGTGATAAATATGGGTGATAGTGACACCGAATTCTTTAAAATGTTCTACCATCCATCGGCTGAGATGTGCAAAATCTTCCTCAGTGTAATATCCCCGCGAGATTCCCGATTGGTTGGTCACGATAATAATCAGATACCCTTCATCCTGATAGCGGCGGCATACATCGATAATTCCTTCCATGAGTTCAAAATCTTCGATTTTATGGAGGTAATTTTTCTCGACGTTAACAACGCCGTCACGGTCTAGGAAAAGGGCTTTTTGTGACACTTATGCTACTCCGCCGCCGAAAAGCTCTTTTTCAATAATATCGCAGAGGATATGCCCGATCAGAATATGGGATTCTTGGATACGCGGTGTCGCTTGAGATGGGATGATAATCGCATAATCCGCCATTGCCGCCATCTTACCACCGTCGCGTCCGACGAGAGCTACCGTAGTCACCCCGCGATCTTTTGCCGATTCAAACGCGTTGATGATGTTTTGGGAATTTCCCGATGTAGAGATACCGATAAAGATATCTCCCTCCTGTGCCATCCCCTCGAGTTGACGCGAAAATACTTTGTCATATCCGTAATCGTTTCCGATAGCCGTCAGATTAGACGTATCGGTAGTAAGTGCCAAAGAAGGGATTGAAGGACGGTCAAAACCGTACCGCCCAACCAATTCTGCCGCGATATGCTGTGCATCGGCAGCTGAACCGCCGTTACCGGCCAACATGGTTTTTTTACCCTGACGATAGACCTCGACACACGCTTTTGCAACGGTGACAATGGTTTCCAATAATGCGTCATTTTCCAAAATAGCTTGTTTCGTTGCCGCCGAATCGGCGATTTGTTTGATAATGTAGTTTTTCATCCTGATTCCTTTAATACTTGATACCGGTTAGGGAGCGGACTTTCTCCATGATCGGCTGTGCCGCTGCACTCGCTTTTGCCGCACCGGCATATAAAATTTCTCTCACTTCATCCTGATGCGATTCGAAATAGGCTCTGCGCTCGCGATACGGTCGAAAATATTCCCAAATAACATCATGGGTATAGAGTTTGAAGTGTCCGTGTCCTTCTCCGCCGCGTTTATAACGTTCTTGGAGAGCCACACACTCCTCATAATCCAAAAAGAGCTTGGCAATATTATAGACGTTACAATCCTCATACTCTTTAGGATCTTCCATCGGTACCGCTTCAGTGACAATCTTCTTAATGATTTTCGATTGAATTTTCTCTTCCGAAAAAATAGGGATCGTATTACCGTAACTTTTCGACATCTTTTGTCCGTCAATTCCCGGAACGGTTGCAACGTCCTCATCCACACGAAACTCCGGAAGGACAAAGACATCGCCGTATTGATTATTGAATTTCACTGCAATGTCACGTGCGATCTCAACATGCTGAATCTGATCTTTCCCCACCGGAATCACTTCGGATCCGAACAGTAAAATGTCCGCCGCCATAAGGACCGGATACGAAAACAGACTATGGTTGCTCGCGATCCCTTTGGCTACTTTGTCTTTATAACTATGCGCCCGTTCCAATAATCCCATCGGCGTAAAACCAGACAATACCCAATACAGTTCCAAGACCTCTTTTACGTCCGACTGCACCCAGAAGGTACTTTTTTCCGGATCCATTCCGAGTGCCAAAAAGTCGGTCGCCGCCTGCATCGTCAGTTTTGCCAGCCGCTCCCCGTCGCTGAGGGAACTCATTGCATGATAGTTTGCGATAAACGCAAAGACCTCATGATCCTTTTGTGATTCGATCATAGCTTTGATCGAACCGAAATAGTTTCCGATATGTAAATCGCCTGATGGTTGAATACCCGTTAAAACTCGCACAATATCTCCTTGAACATAAAGTAATTTTACCGCAGAGTCTCTTAAGCTTCCTCTTAAGAAAAGATATGCTATATTTTTCGATAGTTCAACACAAAAAGGATTCATTATGAATGTCCAAATTCGCTCAAAAGAAGTAAAACTTACTCAACATCTAAACGATCATATTGCTACCGCTATTGAAAATTTCAAACGTTATCATTTGGACATTACAACTGTCAATGTTATGATTACTAAAGAGAAAAAAGGGGTTGGCGTCGAGTTTGACATGCACATTGCCCACGCTCAACCCGTCGTTATTTCGGATGTCGACGAAGATCTCGATACTGCAATCGATATGGCGATTGAACGGGCGAATAAAGCCCTTCGCCGTCTCCATGATAAAGTAAAAGACCACCACGCTACTTCACTTCGCGAAATTGAAGTTATCGAAGAAGCCGCTGAGTAACACGATGAGTAAAATCAACGTCGTCTGCCCCCACTGCGGGGGTGTCAATGCCATCCCCGTCAAAGACTCCTATCAAAAAGCTGCCTGCGGGCATTGTAAAGCATCTCTTCTCGATACCAAACCGATCTCAGTCAACACAGAGAGTTTTGATCGGATAATGCTCAATGACGAGCGGCTGATTATCGCCGATTTTTGGGCACCGTGGTGCGGACCGTGCCGAAGTATGGCACCTTCATTCGAAGAAGCCGCTAGAACCTTTCCTCTCAAAGCGCAATTTATTAAAATCAATACGGAAGAGCAGCAACAGCTTGGAGCACGTTTCGGTATCCGATCCATTCCGACCGTCATCGCTTTTAAAAATAACCGTATCGTCGATCAGTTCAGCGGTGCCTTGCCGACTCCCCAAATTATCGCCTTTGTCAAAAAAAATCTGTAACAATTAATCTTTTTTCGCTATCCTTCCATTATCTCGGTTAACGTCCGCACGAAGCAAAGCTCCGCTTGACTACGCTAACGCTGAGTTTCCTTCGGCAGGATGCCCACACGCAGTTACACCGCGCTCATTTTTTCATTTAGGATATTCATTATGTATAGCTGGATTTTGTGGTTTCATATCATCTCTATGGTCTCATGGTTTGCCGTCCTCTTCTACCTTCCCCGCCTTTTCGTTTACCATGTCGAAAACGGAACGAACCACGGGTTTATCGAAGTAGTCGAAGTGATGGAAATGAAGATTTATAAGTACATCGGCGTCCCTGCATTTTGGGCAACATTACTTTCGGGAACAGCCTTGATAGTACTCTCGACCGGACATTACGGAATCAATGTGTTTCAAATGGGGGGATGGATGCACGCCAAACTGACTCTGGTAGCTATCTTGAGCGCTTATTTTTTCTCACTCGGACATTACCGTCTGAAACTCAAAGAAAATACGGCCTATAAAAGCGGGAAGTTTTTTCGAATGTATAATGAAGTTCCCACCCTTCTATTAATGGGAATTGTTGCACTGGTTATAGTAAAACCGTTTTAGTACTCAAAAGCCATGTGGCTTTTGTTTTACCACATTGACCGTTTTTTATGCGGCTGCGGTTTTTTCTTCTGATTTTTCGCTTTCGCTTTAAAGAGTACCGGAGTTCCCTCAAAATCAAACTGCTCTCGCAACTGATTCGTCAAATATCGGCGATAACTGAAATGGAGTCCCTGCGGTTTGTTCATAATCAATGCGATACGCGGAGGACGGATATCGTACTGCGTCGCGAAATAGAGACGGATATTCATCCCGTTGATACTCGGCAGGATATGTTTGCGCATTGCTGCTTGGATAACCTCGTTGAGTTTTCCGGTCGGAATACGCTGTGAATAGTTTTCATTGATTTTGAGGAGCATTTCAAAAATCTTGTGGACCCGCTGTTTGCTCTGTGCCGAAATCGTGATGATCGGAGCGTAGCTCAAAAATTTAAAGCGGTCGCGTACTTCCGCAATAATTTTGTCGTAATCTTCGCGTGGTGCCAAGTCCCATTTATTGAGGACAATCAAACACGCGAGACGGTTTTTATCGACAAAACCGGCAATCTTCTCATCCAAATCCATAAACGGCTGCGACGCATCGAGTACGAGCAATGCGATATCCGCCGTCTCCAACATCTCTTCGGTACGCATCAGGGCATATTTTTCAATCCCGAGAATTTTTCCCCGTTTACGAATCCCTGCGGTATCGATAAAGGTGATCTTTTTATCATTATATTCGATCGTTTCATCGATCGGATCGATCGTTGTTCCGGCTACCGAACTGACCACCGAGCGGTCTTCTCCGAGCAATGCATTAAGGAGTGAGCTCTTGCCGACGTTGACACGACCGATGATCGCGACTTTCATCTGATTGACATCACCAGCTTCGTACTCTTTGACGATACCGCGATACGCTTCCTCGAGCGCTTCGATCGATGTTTCCTCTTCTTCGTCATCTTCTTCGGGAATAAAGAATCCATCATCTTCATCCTCATCAAACTCTTCATCATCTGAAGATGCTCTCAAAGCGGCATCAAAACCGTCCATCTCATCTTCTTCAGCCACTTCAGGTTCAGGGGCTACGATAGAAGAGTCCGGAAGCTCTGACGCAATCCAATTCAAAAGTGGCAAAACCGATCGATTATGGGCAACTGAAATACCGAAAATACGATCCGTACCGAATTCATAATATTCCCAAAGCTTCTCTTGCATTTTGTCATTATCGATTTTATTGACGACAAGCGCGATCGCTTTTCCCATCGATTCAAGTTCATAAAAAAGTTTTTTATCGTCTTCTTCCGGAAGACTTTTACCGTCCACCATAAAGAGGATAATATCTGCTTCATGTGCCGCTTTAAGGGATTTTTCCTTGATCCGGTCGAACAGCTCACACCCTTCGTCCAAACCGCCCGTATCGAGTATCTCTACTTCTTTGTCCACCACGACGGCAACCCGTTTTTTGACATCTCTCGTCGTCCCGGCCTGCTCAGAAGTAATGGCATCACGCTGTTTGAGCAAACGGTTAAAAAGGGAACTCTTGCCGACATTCGGACGACCGATAATCGCTAATTTTTTCATACATTTCCTAGTGTTTATGCCGTTGCGAGATGGTAACCTCGCTCGGCTGAGCGCACAATGCGTTAATAGCTGCGCTTTCTTTAATTGATATTATATTATAGCGCAGATGCCCTTATGATATGATTTCAAAATGATATACTATGATTATAAACGATTTTGTACCGATGTTCAACTCTTAAGTGTACAATGCAAACCTTTTGAGGCCGATACGATTCTCGCTGTTGCACGAGGGGGAATGAGCCTTGGTCACGCCCTTTCTATGGCTTTAGACATTCGCAATCTGCACAGTATTCGGGTAGAGAGTTACGACGGAGATGCGCAACGCGAAAAGGTGAGTATCTTAAGTCACTGCGATCTCAGCTGTTCGCGACACGTTCTTATTGTGGATGATATTGTTGACAGCGGTAAGACACTTATGACGCTTCTCCCAATGCTCCGTCTACAAAATCCCTTATGCGAATTTAAAGTGGCGACTCTCTTTACCAAACCAAGCGCCCTCATGCAACCTGATTTTTCCTTACACGAAGCTACGGATTGGATCGACTTTTTTTGGGAAAGAGATTTTTTAAAAAAGGGTTCGCTATAATCCGCTCAACCACAAAGATTTTACATTTCCTCTAAGGATTTTTATGCCTAAAGAATATATTTTTACCTCTGAATCGGTCACCGAAGGGCATCCGGACAAAATGGCCGATCAGATCAGTGATGCTATTTTAGACTACATCATTGAGCATGATCCAAAAGCGCGTGTCGCATGTGAAACACTTGTTTCAAACGGTTTTTGCGTTATCGCGGGTGAGCTAAAAACAACATCGTATGCTCCGATGCAGGAGATCGCCCGTCAGGTTGTCCGTGAAATCGGCTATACCGACGCAACCTACGGTTTTGATTACCGCTCGTGCGCCGTACTCAACGGTATCGGCGAACAATCTCCCGATATCAATCAGGGAGTCGATCAAGAAAGCGGTGAAATCGGTGCAGGAGATCAGGGATTGATGTTTGGTTATGCCTGTCGTGAAACCGATGTTTTGATGCCTTTGCCGATTTATCTTTCTCACCGTCTTGCTGAACGTCTTGCACAAGTACGCAAAGAAGGGATTATCCCATATCTTCGCCCGGATGGAAAAACGCAAGTCAGTATCCGCTATGTCGATGACAAACCGGTCTCTGTTGAAACCGTTGTTGTTTCCACACAACATGCTCCGGAAATCTCTCAGGAAAAACTTCATGCCGATGTCATCGAAGAAGTTATTAAATACGTTATCCCTGCAGAGCTTATGAGCCCGAATATTGTCTATCACATCAATCCAACCGGTAAATTTGTCATCGGCGGTCCGCAAGGAGATGCAGGTCTAACAGGCCGTAAAATTATTGTCGATACGTACGGCGGAGCCTGCCCTCACGGCGGGGGTGCATTTAGCGGAAAAGACCCGACCAAAGTAGACCGTTCAGCCGCTTATGCCGCTCGCTATGTTGCTAAAAATCTTGTTGCATCCGGTGCATGTGAAAAAGCAACCATTCAAGTCTCTTACGCCATCGGTGTCGTAAAACCTATTTCTATTATGGTGAATTCTCATGGAACCTCCGTTGTTCCTGAAGAAAAACTGGAGAGTTGCGTAAAAGAGCTCTTCAACCTTACGCCGAAGGGCATTATAGAATCTCTTGATTTATTACGCCCGATTTATCGAAAAACGGCGGCATACGGCCATTTTGGACGGGAACTTCCTGAATTTACATGGGAAAAAACCGATAAAGTTGATGCCATCCGCGCGTATCTCGGTCTATAATTCTCTTTCCGTAACACTCTATCCATAATCTCTATTGAACCCCCTATTTTTTTAGGTGGGTTTAAAATTCTTCTGTTATAGTTACCCCATATTTATCAACCAAGGAGAACCCTATGGCAGTAGTCATTAATGATACCTGTATTAACTGCGGCGCTTGCATCGACGAGTGTCCGGTAGAAGCGATCGTAGACGAGGACGATAACCCAACGGGTGAAGAGATCTATTACGTTTACGCTGACAAATGTGTCGAGTGTGTCGGTCACCATGATGAGCCTGCTTGTGCAACAGCTTGTCCGACTGAGGGTTGTATCACATGGGATGAAATCGGTGCAAGTCCTGCTCACCGCGATGATGTAACCGCTGAAATGCGTTCTTCAAAAGCAAACGTCGTTAACTAATACACTGAGAGAACCGAGGGGATTTATTTCCCTTTGGTTACGCTCATTTCCTCCCTTTTTCTTTCTTTTCCGATCTTTAATCTTACTTAAATTATTGTTTGGCTATAATCCCGTTCTATTTTTTACACACAAAACAGGAGCATTGATGGAACAAACGTTGTCAATCATCAAGCCTGACGCCGTAGCAAAAGGTGTCATTGGAAAAATTTTAGATCGTTTTGAGACAGATGGTCTTAAAATTGCAGCTATGAAAAAAGTTCAGCTCAGCCGTCAAGACGCTGAAGCATTTTACGCAGTACACGCTGCTCGCCCTTTCTTCAACGATCTCGTTGACTTTATGGTAAGCGGTCCTGTTGTTATTACAGTTCTTGAAGGCGAAAACGCTGTTCTACGTAACCGTGACTTGATGGGTGCAACAAACCCTAAAGAAGCAGAAGCTGGAACAATCCGTGCTGATTTCGCTGAAAACATCGATGCTAATGCTGTTCACGGAAGTGATTCAGTTGAAAATGCTAAAAATGAAATCGCATTTTTCTTTTCAGGCCGCGAAATTTCGTAATTGCCATGAAAATAGCATTTAAAAAATTGGGATCACAACCGCTTCATTTTGAGGCAAATAGTGACAATGCCTTTTTTTCAGGTGATTTGATCATGAAAAAAAGTAATCTTGCCCAATTAAACGGTACAATTACAGGGAGTATTTCGATTCCCTGCGATCAGTGTGCCGAAGAGGTAGAACGATCTTTAAATGAAGAGATTACTTTCTACCTTAGCGACGGGATTTATGAGGGCAACGACGAAGAGTTGGATGTCGTCGAAATCGACAAATCGATGATTGATTTGGAAGAACTTCTACAATCAGAAATCGAATTGATTAAAAGCGACTATTTTTGTTGCAAAAACTGCGAAGGAACCTCGTTAGATCGAGAGTTCTGATAAGCGCACGAAGTGCATCGGGCTTCCTGCCGAAGGAAACCCAGTGTTAACGTAACCGGGGGGATGTATTCACCCGGTGTTTAAACTTAAACAAGAAAGGACTATAAAAGATGGCAGTACCTAAAAGAAGAGTGAGTCATTCTCGCGCCGCAAAACGCAGAACTCACTATAAAATTTCTCTTGCTCGTCCGGTCAAAGACAAAGACGGCACGTACAAATTGTCTCACTATGTCAACCCGACAACCGGTGAGTACAAGTAATCGATGATTAGAATTGCAATTGATGCAATGGGCGGGGACTTCGGTCCCGAACCGATTGTTAAAGGGACACTTGAAGCACTCAAAGAAAAGAGTTTTCAACCAATTCTAGTTGGTAAAAAAGATGAGATTTTATCTTTATTACCCAAGGGCTATAAAGATAAAATTTTAATTGTTGAAGCGGATGACGTTATCGACATGAGTGATGCCGCAACAGATGCACTCAAGCGACAAGACAGCTCGATTTATAAAGCGGTTGAACTCGTGCGTAACGGTCAAGCTGACGGAGTTGTCAGTGCCGGTCACAGCGGTGCGACGATGACACTTGCTACGCTTCGGCTAGGACGTCTTAAAAATGTACTGCGTCCTGCATTGGTTACTTCCATGCCGACAAAAAGCGGAAAGCGAAGTATCTTGATGGATGCCGGCGCCAATGTCGACTGCAAAGCAGAACATTTGTTCCAATTTGCTATCATGGGATATTATTATGCCCATGATATGTACAAACTGAGTGAACCTCGCGTCGGATTGCTTGCTAACGGTGAAGAAGATTCCAAAGGGAATGAAATTACCAAAGAAGCCTTCAAATTGCTTGAAGGGCAAAGAGGGTTTATCGGAAACGTGGAAGGGAATAATATCTTTGACGGAAGCTGCGATGTCATTGTATGTGACGGCTTTATCGGTAATCTGGTACTTAAAGCTTCCGAAGGGGTTGCGTCAACGATCAGTTTCTTTATCAAAGAATATATCCGGAAATCGCCGATAGCGATTACCGGGGCATTGTTGATGCGCAAAGTGTTCCATCTTCTTAAAAAAGAGATCGATTATGCTGAAATCGGAGGAGCACCTTTGGTCGGTATCAAAGGGTGTGCTATCGTCAGTCACGGGAAAAGCAACCCTAAAGCAATTAAAAATGCTATTTTTCAAGCTATCCGTTATGTAGATAACGGCGTAAACGAACATATCGAAAATCGTTTAGAAGAGCTAAAAAAATAACTTCGATCCCTTATAAAGGCTAACCATGTACGCTGCGTTTCGTTCCATCGGAGCTTATGTTCCCTCGAAAATTTTAACCAATGCCGAATTAGAGGTAATGGTTGATACCAGTGATGAGTGGATTACAAAACGGACCGGAATCAAAGAGCGTCATATCGCAGCTGCTGATGAGCGAACCAGCGATATGGGTGTAAAAGCAGCGCAAATCGCGATTGAACGCTCCGGTCTGGCAAAAGAAGAGATCGATATGATCGTCTGTGCTACTATCTCACCGGATTATTTTTGTATGCCCTCAACCGCGACCATCATTGCCACTAAACTTGGTCTCGGTAAAGTCATGGCGTATGATATCTCGGCTGCCTGCACCGGATTTGTGTACGCACTCAGCATTGCAAAAGCATTTATCGAATCCGGAATGAAAAAAAATGTATTGATCGTCGGTGCCGAAAAACTCAGTGCCATTACGGACTATACCGATCGCGGAACCTGTATTCTCTTCGGTGACGGTGCCGGGGCTGCCGTTATCAGTGCAACTGAAAATAAAAATGAAGCAGTTATCGATATTCACACTGGTTCAGACGGCTCTTTCGCGGATTTGTTGATGACGCCTAACGGCGGAAGCGGATCGGCGCATGATGAACTCGACCGTGAAGCTGCGGGGTGCTTTATGCGTATGAAAGGAAACGAGACCTTTAAAGTCGCAGTCCGTACTCTCACTGCCGATGTGGTCGAAATTTTGGAACAAAATAACATTGAGTCTTCCAAAATTACCCATTTCGTCCCTCATCAAGCCAACTACCGTATTATCAAAGCAGTCGGTGATGCACTTGAACTCAAAGATGAACAGGTCGTTTTGACGGTCGAAAAATACGGTAATACATCCGGAGCATCGATCCCAATGGCGATCAACGACATCTACGAATCAGGAACATTGCGTGAAGGCGATTTGATGCTTCTTGATGCGTTCGGCGGCGGATTAACATGGGGTAGTGCCCTTGTTCCGTTTGCAGGAAAAAATATCTAAATATTGTTACACTATCGAATCTTTTTAAAGGTTCGATATGATTTACTCCAATCCTCTCATTTATATTGAAATCCACGACAGTGAAATACCCTGGCTTAAAGTTTTTACGCATACGCATCACAAAGAATTTTCAGAATGTACACGTGAAGAAAAAGAGTCTATTTGGGAATCTTTAGACATCATTGAAAGAAAAATGCTTGCCTATTTTAAACCTGATAAAATCAATATCGCCTCATTCGGGAATATGTTGCCGAGAGTACACTGGCATATAATGGCACGCTATGCAAATGACAGCTATTTTCCGGAACCGATGTGGGGAGTTAAACAAAGAGAGGGATTGGTGTCAACAGCTCCGATGGAGCTGTTTATAGAAGAGCTAAAAGTTGAATTAACTTCTAGGTTTGCTGCTAGCTGAACGATTACCGCCGCTAAAACTGCGTGAACGATCTCCTCGATCGTTTCCGCGCTCGCCGCCGCCACTGCGTTCTCCGCCTGCATTGCGATCATTATTGCCACGGTATCCGCCACCGCTTGCGTTACGGTCATTGCTACCACGATATCCGCCACCGCCGCTGCGATTACGGTTGAAACCGCCGCTGCGTTGTCCGCCACGCTCATTACCTCGACGCTCTAGATTATGAAGAATTTTTTCCAAACGCTCTGCTGCGATACCGATATTATTCGGTCCCTGTACGGTATTGCGTTCCATCAACACAGAGATCAATTTATAGGCTATTTGCTCTTGATCGTAATCTTGTTTCAATAAATCCAATACTTTGTGCGCTTCGTCATAAATATGCTGTTTTTCGATTTCATTAACCAAACGGGTTACTTGAGCCTCTTTAACATCCAATTTACTTGGAATATAAGCATGTTCCATCGTAGTTCCGACTTTTGCACGGATACGTTGAAGCTCTTTAAATTCCATCGGAGTTACCAGGGTAATCGCTACCCCTTTTTTACCTGCACGGCCGGTACGGCCGATACGGTGAACATAACTCTCAGGGTCAAACGGGATATGGTAGTTGAAAACGTGTGTAACATCATCGATGTGCAATCCGCGCGCTGCAACGTCAGTTGCGATCAATACGTCCACTGCATCGGTTTTAAGCCCTTTAATAACACTCTCACGTTGACGTTGTTCCATATCTCCGTGAAGTCCTTTTGCTGAGTATCCGGCAGCTGAGAGGACATTGGAGAGACGATCAACCTCTTTCTTGGTTCGGCAGAATACGACTGTTTTTTTCGCATCTTCCGCATCCATCAAACGGATAATCGCATCATCCCGCTCTGATTCTTCAATAACATAGTATTGTTGAGTAATATCCGTATTCGTTGTCTCAGATTTTGTAATCGAAGCAAAAAACGGATTTACCAAAATACGTTCAGCCAACTGTTTAATCGGAGCCGGCATTGTTGCAGAGAAAAGCAATGTTTGACGTTCAGTCGGCAAATAGCTGAAAATTTCATTGATATCGTCCAAAAAGCCCATATCAAGCATTTCATCCGCTTCGTCCAAAATGACGGTTGAAGGGGTAAATCCTTTAAGCATATTACGGCTCAACATATCCAACAAACGTCCCGGAGTTGCGATGATGACTTGCGCACCGCGTTCGATCAAATCCATCTGACGGTTGTATGATGAACCGCCGTAAATCGTTACAGTACGTGCACCCAAGTGCTTACCGTATTTGAAAATTTCATCACTGACTTGATTCGCAAGTTCACGTGTCGGAGTGATGATAAGGGTTTCAATTCCCCCTTTTAAATGCATTTTATTCAATGCAGGAAGACCGAAAGCAGCTGTTTTACCGGTACCGGTATGGGCTTGTCCTACAACATCACGCCCTTCCATAATAACCGGAATAACCATTTGTTGAATCGGGCTTGGTGTTTTAAATCCGGCATGACGGATGCTTTGCATAATCTCTTCGCGGAGACCGAAATCTTCAAATGTCGCGAGATTTTCTTCTGTGATTGGTGTTTCTATTACGTTCATGATTTACCTTTTTATATACGCCATCGGAAACCATTCCGACCAGTTACGCTTGCCCACTCATGGGGGAGAGAAATTTTAGTGAGGATAAGTTGGATTCTCATCCGCGAGGGCACCTTTGAAAAAGATTCGTCAATCTCTTTAGAAGGTACCCAAAATTCAAATGGAATTATAGCTGAAGTTTACATAAAATACCATGATAGTATCAGTATTAGAAAACATAAAGATAACCTTTAGTTTCAAATCGTTTATATTTTGTCTGATTTTTTTAAACTTTTAGAACTATACTTCCAAAAAATCAATCTAAATTACCAGGAGTCAAATATGTTCAATGTAAAAATGGAAAAAGAGTGCGGCTGTTTCAAACGAAGCGGTATGGAAAGCATTAAAACATTTGCAAACAAAGATGATGCGTTAATTGAAGCAAAAGAGTGGGCTGAAGAGATGAATGAAACATTTTGTCAAAAACATAATTTTTCAATTGTTGAAGAGGGAAACGATCTTATTATTAAAGTCGAAATGAACTAAGGGGATATCCCCTTAGAGTTTTAGATTTACTTTTTTAATCACCATTTTCTTCGACCAAATCGGATCTTTCAGGTCTAACAATCCCCGTACTTCATCATTGACCAATCGATACGAAACACTGACAAGAACTTGATTCACACCCGAGTACATTGGCAATGTCAAGGTTTTTGAACCTTGTGCAGGGATTGATGCACTGTCTTGAGTTTTTGCAGCCAAATGGGCAATAGTAGGTTTATTGCGTTTGCTGAGATAGTGCGTTGTCAAAGAAAGCGTATCATTCTTGATCACTTTGTTGCCGTTCATATATTGCACTTCGACTAAAATTTCACGTGATCCGAATCCGCTCGGCAATGCATGCGGTTGGGGGTTCACTAATGTCACATCCAGACCGCCCGCACTTTTACGTACCTCTACCTTTAATGCATCCTGCCACATACTTTCAACGTGTCCGCCTTTAAAACCATGTTCACGAATAAGACGCTTATGTGCCTGCCCGTTTACATCGCGCAATGTTGCAGCAACGCCATCTTTGCGCGGACTCATATGACAATCAACACACTGTTTTCCGCCGCTTTTGAATTCCACTTGCATATCAATAAAACGGTGCCCCTCTTCGGAAGTATCGTTGGCATGACACACAAAACAGAGCTGATTCGGATTTGTATCCATGAAATCGCGCTGTTCTACTTTGTGATAAGGTGATTTGGCATCCCCGTAAGGCCCCGTCATAATGCCTGATGGCATCCAGCTGACACGATTAATACCCCGTTTCGAGTCCGGAAGATTATCATGAATTTGATCTATGTTATGACATACAACACAATTGATTCCTTCTGATATTCCGTTATTGTTGATCGCTTTTGTCGCAGCGGAATCTTTATCCAGTTTCAGTGCTGCGATTGCTTCATATTCAGCACTGGTAGAGGTAACGGAGATACGCGGATTGTGGCAAGCGGCACATTCGATTTTGATTGTATTAAGCGATTTTCGATTATCTTTGCGGGCAACATAATCAATCGTTTTACGAAGATATTCATCATTGTCGTAATGAGATTTTGCATGCCATGAGCTATCCCACTGCCTTACAATATGACTGTGACACGCTTTACATTTACCCGAATCTTTAAATTTATCGCCAACCTGAACCACTTCAGCAGCATAAAGACTCAACCCAACTATTGCCAATAACCATAACGAACGCATGCATACCCCTTATCGATGTTTATTTAACCAAACCATTAAACCTTTTTGTGCGTGGAGACGATTTTCGGCTTCTTCGAATATTAAACTTTGTTCCCCCTCGAGAACGCCTTCACTTACTTCGACACCGCGATAAGCAGGAAGACAATGAAGGAAAATAGCTTCTTTATCGGCTAACGACATAAGTGCCTCATCTACGATATACCCTTCAAATGCCCGTATCCGCTGAGACTTTTCTTCTTCCTGTCCCATCGAAATCCATGTGTCCGTCGTTACGACGGTAGCACCCATGACAGCTTCTTTCGGATCATTCGTAATAACTATTTTTCCGCCGCTTACCTCGCAGAAACAAAGAGCATCCGCAATGACAGCCGGATCGCATTCATATCCTTTCGGGGTTGCAATACGCAGTTCGAAACCGAGTTTTCCGGCAAGCATCAGCCATGAATGGGTCATATTATTGCCATCACCTACATAGGCTACGATCGGATTTGTATCTTTGCCGCACTCCATCATCGTCATATAATCAGCAAGAAGCTGGACGGGGTGATAACTGTCGCTTAGACCGTTGATCACAGGGACTTTCGAATAACGGGCAAACTCTTCGAGCATCGCTTGCTCATAGGTACGGATCATAACCATGTCACACATGGATGAGATAACGCGTGCCGTATCTTTTACCGGTTCGCCGCGCCCCAGATGGATATCACGATTTGAAAGAAACAGTGCATGTCCTCCGAGTTGGTACATCCCCACTTCAAAACTCACCCGCGTACGCGTAGAACTTTTTTCAAAAATCATTGCTAATGTTTGATTTGCAAGTCTCGGCTTAAACTCTTTGGCTTTGACCTCTTTTTTAATTTCCAGCCCGATGTCGAGAATTTCTAATATCTCTTCTTTGGTATAGTCTTTTAAGGTTAAAAAATGTCTCACGTACGTCCTTCGATACAAAAAACAATCATATCATAAAAAAAATTCATTAACAATTCTACCTCAGCAGAGGCAAGCTTTAGTGCCTTAGCGGCTAGCGTAGCAAAAGGGTTGAATTCCTTTTGCGTTCAAATCAAGATAGTAGTGCTGCTACTTCTTTAGCATGGTAACTGATGATAATATCGGCACCGGCTCGTTTAAACCCTACCATAGTCTCTATCATCACACGGTTGTAATCGATCAACCCTGCCGCTCCGGCATGTTTGAGCATCGCGTATTCGCCGCTGACATTGTATACCGCGAGAGGTAATTGAGACGCTTCACGTATGTCTCGGATAATATCCAGATAGGCTAAAGCCGGTTTTACCATCAAAATATCGGCCCCCTGTGCCTCATCGACTAAACTTTCACGTATCGCTTCACGTCGATTTGCCGGATCCATTTGATAGGTCGAACGATCACCGAAACTCGGAACCGATTCGGCAACATCACGAAACGGTCCGTAATACCCGCTGGCAAACTTGGTCGAATAGCTCATAATCGGAAGATTCACGTATCCGCCGCCGTCAAGTGCATCACGAAGCGTTGTAATGATCCCGTCCATCATCCCTGAGGGTGCAATCATATCGGCACCGGCACGGGCATGTACCAAAGCTTGCTGTGCTGAAATGCCAAGCGTTAAATCATTATCAACCGTCTCATGCACATGATCCAAAATCCCGCAGTGGCCGTGATCGGTATACTCACAGAAACACAAATCGGTCACGACAAACATCTTCGGATACGCACGCTTAATCGCACGAACTGCCGTCGCGATGATCCCATGGTCGCAAAGGGCATCGGAACCGACAGAGTCTTTAACTTCAGGGATACCGAAAAGGATAATCGAATAAATTCCCAAAGATTGAAGAAGCTCACACTCTTTTAAAATTTCGTCCAAACTCATCTGATACACACCGGGCATAGACGAAACTTCGGTTTTAATCCCCTCTCCCGGTCGAACGAACAACGGATAAATAAAATCATTGACACCTACATGGGTTTCACGAACCAATGATCTGAGATGTGAATTAAGACGAGTACGACGAAAACGATCCATAAAAATGCTCCGATATAAATGTTGAAGTAAGTGTAGCAAGTGTTAGATTAAGAAAAGAAAATTATAATTGCCACATGAATACAGAAATGAAATTTGAAAAATCCGCCATTGCTAATCTTCCAAGTAAATATGGCAAATTTAAGATCCGTGCTTATAAAGAAGGATGTCAAGAACATCTTGCAATTTTTACAGAAAATTTTGAGCAACAAGAGTCCCCATTGGTTCGTATCCATTCCGAGTGCCTTACCGGTGATACATTGGGCAGCATCAAATGCGATTGCAACAATCAACTGCACAAAGCCCTTAAACTGGTCGCCGAAGAGGGCGGATTGATTATTTATCATCGTCAAGAGGGGCGGAATATCGGTCTGCTCAATAAAATCAACGCCTATGCACTTCAAGATCAGGGACGCAATACGATCGAAGCCAATGTTGAGCTTGGATTTGCCCCGGATCAGCGTACTTATGACGTCGTGGGAGAGATATTCAAAGATTTTGGTCTAACGAAAATTCGTCTTTTGACCAATAATCCGGCAAAAGTCTCTGTGGTGGAAAATTTGCATGTCGAAATTACCGAAAGAGTCCCTGTCATCATCGATCCGAATCCTCATAATGAAGGATACCTTCGTGTTAAAAAAGAACAAATGGGACACGATTTATGAATCATTTAAAACATCTTTTAGCAAGCCGCAATCTTACACTTCCGAATGATTTTATTGAAAAAGTGGAGGAGTACAAAACGCTGCTGGAAAAATGGAATAAGGTTCATAACCTCACAGGTGCTAAAACACTGCAACAAATCGATGAATTCATCGTCGATGCCATCACCCCTATTAATTTTCTCCCTCCCATCAATAAAGCAATGGACATCGGAACCGGTGCCGGATTTCCGGGGATGATTTTAGCGATAGCCATGCCGGAAACCCGGTTTACTCTCGTAGAGCCGCTCAGTAAACGTGCCAGTTTTTTACAATTTGTGAAAGCGGATTTAGGCTTGGAGAACGTAGAGGTGAAAGCGGTACGGGTCGAACAATTACCGAGCGAACCGTATGACCTCATCACTTCGCGTGCCGTAACCGATACGGACATGCTGCTCAAACTCTCAGAGCCGTTTTGCACCAAAGGGACGCTTTTGCTCTTTTACAAAGGGGAAAAAGTGTATGATGAAGTTAATGAATCACTAGATTACACCATTATTGAAGCAGAAAACCGCCATTATCTGCTAATAAAGAGATAACCATGAAATTTTTACTGTTTGTCGGATTTTTGAGTGCCGTTTATTTTCTTTTTTTCAAGAAAAAGTCGCTTACACCTCCCTCTTCGGATACTTCTTCCGAAGAGGCAATGATTCCGTGTGTCAAATGCGGTACCTATGTACAGGTGAAAGAAAGTTTTATGCGTGAGGGAAAATACTACTGCTCACGTGAATGTTTGGAGAGCTAAATGTTGTTATTCGGTCACCCGTACATTCCCTCTGAGACGTTTTACCATATCGATGCGATCGAAGCCGTACGTCTCACACCGGCAAATTCCGTCGTCACCTTATTTTTTGCCCCTGAAAATCTCGATATCATCGATTATCTGCGTCAAAACAGTGTCCGCTTTGCTCTTCATATCGAAACGATTACCGATGCGGTCCTCGGTGAAAATCTAGGGGCGGCATACCTCATTGTCAGCCCTAAAAACGGACCTGAAATCCAAAGCGTCGCGGAACATTATCTCTTTGATGCCAAAGTGTTGGGATATGTCGAAGATATGGACCATTTGGAAAGTTTGATCGATATGCGTCTCGACGGCGCAATTTTTGCCGATGCCATTATTAAGATAAATACTTAGAAAATCCATTCCCTTTTTAAATCTTTATCCAAACATGCCAATATCTCATACCCGATGGTTCCGACCGCACGGGCGTAATCGTTGGCATTATCAAAAATCACCAGTTCATCCGTATCGCTCGCAAAACTTGCACTGTCCATTGATATACGTCCCCGAAGGGGCACCCCCTGCGGGGTTACATAGCGGTTAGAAGCAAGCCGATCCAGCCCGTTGGCATATCCCAAATCATAGGTACTGACCACTTCATCAGAACACGCTTCGTAAATACCGTTGTAGCCGACCCGCTCTCCCGCTTTTAGCACTCTTGTAGCAATCTTATCCCCGCACAGAGAAAGGACGCTCTTGAGTTCAGGCTGCGGCAGAGTTGAGTCCATTTCCAAACACCCGTACAGTGCGATTCCGACCCGTACCATATCATCCGTGCATTCGGATGAGCGAAAGGTTCCGGCAGAGTTTGAAATATGAAATCTAAGATTCCATCCGTACTTTTTTGCTAATTCAGACGCTTCTTGTTTGATTTCATCAAATATTCTGCGCTGCCAAAACCACTCTGAGCTGAGTGTATCCGCGGCTCTTAAATGGCTCATAACCCCGATACAGACCAACCCCTTTTGTGCCATTGCTTCAAAAGCTTCTCCCAACTGCTGCGGAGCAATCCCATGACGATGCATTCCCGTATCAATTTTAAGCTCTACTCGCGTTCCGCTCGGATACGCTGATATTTCTTCAAATGAATTGATCGCATAACTGATTTTTGGATGTGCTCGCGTCGCTATTTGTCCAAGGATCAAAACATTCTCAAAAAAATCTACAATTTCATCCGCTTCCCGCTCAAGACGGACGACTGCTTGCTTGACACCGTAGTGTGACACTGCTTCTGCTATCATCACAGCACTGTGCCCATACGCGTTATCTTTTAAAACGACTGCGATTTTATCTTTTCCACCGACTTGGTGTGCGATAATGTCAAGATTATGAATGAGTGCCTCGCGGCTAAGTTTAATCGATGCCATGTGTTCCCTAAAGGGTTAGATGGTGAAATTATAGATCAAGGTTAATTAATGCGTTATTTCCCAGCCGAATTTGAACCCCAAAGTTTTGTCCAGCTCATTTTTCCCCATCCGCAAAGCGATTGGGCACCTTACCTCGAAGAAGCAAGAGCGTGTTTTGTCAATATAGCAACCGCTGTTGCCCGCTATCAACCCTGCCTTGTTATCTGTGATGATGTTGAGCTTGTCAAAGGGTACTTCCAATCCCATGATAATCTCATTTTCATAGCGTATCAAACAAACGATACATGGGCACGCGATTGCAGCGTACTCAGTGTGATCGACGAAGATGAAGACGAACCGCTGCTGCTTGACTTTACGTTCACAGGATGGGGCGGAAAATTTGACGCTTCAAAAGACAATGCGATGAGCTCCTCTATCGCTCATATTTACGGTGCACCTATGGAAAAAGTGAACCTGATCTTAGAGGGCGGCGGTATCGAAACAAATGGTGCCGGCTCATTGCTCACTACGGCAGAGTGCCTTCTCAATCCTAACCGAAATCCCCATCTCGATAAAAAGGGGATGGAGAAAGAGCTGAAAAAACATTTCGGCGTAGAGCAGATACTATGGCTGAATCACGGTTATCTCGCCGGTGACGATACCGACAGCCATATCGATACCTTGGCCCGGTTTATCGATACGGATACGATCATGTACGTCAAATGCGACGATCAAAACGATGAACATTATGAAGCACTCAAAAAAATGGAAGATGAGCTCAAAGCTCTGCGTGATGTTGAGGGCGAACCGTTTAACCTCATCGCGTTACCGATGACGAATCCGGCTTTTTACGATGACGAACGTCTTCCCGCAACGTATGCCAACTTTTTGATTATCAACGATGCGGTTTTACTTCCGGTATACAATGACCCGCACGATACTGAGGCAATCGAGATTTGTAAAAAAGCGTTTAGAGGGCGCGATATCATCCCTCTTGACTGCTCCGTACTCATCCGACAGCACGGCTCTCTCCACTGTGTAACGATGCAGTTCCCGGAAGAGGTGTCCCTACGAATGGAATAAAAGGGTAAAGCCGTTAAAAAGGAAATAGCCTGAAGCGGCTAAAAGAATGATCGTTAAAAGTATTTGTTTTTTATTCATGGGAAGAAGTGTAACATAAAAAGTAAAAGCCCGGATTTACGTGATTTTCACCATCGGCTTAACACTAATGTAACACTTCTTTTCTACACTTTCTTCATAATTATCTTAAGGATTTCAAGTATGAAGATCTATACTCTTCTCTCGTTGGCGGCAGTTGCTGCGCTCGCTACCGAACCCGTCACTATCCAAAAAATTACGGTAAAAGCCGATACCCAAAAATCAGATAACAAAACAATCGAAGCAAATGAAATCGTCCAATTTTCACGTCAAAGCGATCTGGGAGAAATGCTCTCCGGCGCTCTGCCTGAAATCACCCATGTTCGCACAACAGCAATCGGAAACGATATTGTTTTACGCGGATTTAAAAAAGACAATCTCAATATAACGATTGATGATGCCAAAGTATGCGGTGCCTGTCCAAATCGTATGGATCCACCCGCTATGCACGTCTCTTCAAGCCAAATTGCCGCAGTTGAAGTTCTAGAAGGTCCGTTTGACGTCACACAGTTCGGAAGTCTAGGCGGTAAAATCAACGTAGTCACCAAAGATCCGGAGAAAGGGCTGCACGGAGAAGTTTCTGCTACCCTCGGCAGCTATGATTACCGTAAAATTTCTACGACTGTCGAAGGGGGTAACGATTCCGTACAAGCACTCGTCGGATACAGCCGTGAAACCAGCGGCCAATACAAAGACGGCAACGGAAAAACCATGACCGAACAAGCCGATAGCGCATCGATGCCTGGGCAACGCTACTCCGCCGCACATAAAAATGATGATGCCTATGCACGCCAAAACTTTTGGGCAAAAGTTGTCGGCAATATCGGCGACAATCAGAAACTCACACTAAGCTATTTTGGTGACCGTGCCGATGATGTCCTCTATCCCCGCTATCCGATGGACGCACTAAAAGACAATACGGATATGTTTAAAGCCAAATACCAACTATTCGATTTAGGAACTTTTTCGCATGAACTGATGATAGAAGCCTATCATTCCAAAGTCGAGCATGAAATGGGAACCGATTTCAGAGCAGGAGCTACAAGTGCGGCAACCACAATGGTTTCCCCTGTGGATGCAACGATCAAAGGAGTCCGTATTGAAAACAGCACATTTGCCAATGAAACCGACATAACACTTGGACTCGATCTTTCTACCCGCAACTGGAACGGAACAAAAGGGAACCGGATCAATCCGTATGCGACCGTCCAAATCCCTGATGCCGATACGAATAACGTCGGTCTTTATGCCAAAGCTTCCCAATCTTTCGGAGCTATGGATATCAGCGGCGGCCTTCGCTATGATGATACGAGTATCGATGCGGATCAATCGTTAATGGCCAGTGCGAAAGATCGGGATTTCTCAGACTTAAGCGCAAATGTATTAGGTCGCTATCACTACAGCAACAGCGGCAATTTCTTTGTTGGATTAGGACAATCTTCCCGTGTACCGGATGCAAGAGAACTCTATTTTGCAGGCGGTATCGGTAACACAAACCTGAACGAAACCATCAACCGTGAAATCGATATGGGAGTTGAACAGACTTTGGGTAATTTGCATCTCAAAGGGACACTCTTTTACAGTAATTTAAAAGATTATATCTATGCTTATAAAACCGGTGTTGGAACAAATACTTCTTATGCCAATATCGATGCACAAATTGTCGGCGGTGACATTACAGCCGATTATTTTATCACCAATGAATGGTCATTAAGTTCAGGGATCGCTTATCAAAAAGGGACGAAAAAAGATACTTCACAGCTCGATGTATTGAGTACAGCTCCCCAAACAGACAAAGATTTAGCCGATATTCCGCCGTTGAAAGGGAGAGTTGCATTAGTATTTGATGATTCAAAAAATTATGCGGCAGCCGAATGGATTGCAGCAAAATCACAAACCTATGATCAAAACAACGGCGAACAAGCGATCAGCGGTTACGGAATCCTCAATCTCAAATACGCTACCGATTTCGGTAACGGGTTCTCTCTCAGTACAGGGATTAATAACTTCTTTAATCGTACGTATGCAGTCAGTAACAGCTATATCGGGCTGACAACCTTGATGGAAGGGGCTCAGCCTCTTGTGCTCAATGAACCGGGGCGCAATCTCTACGCAACTCTCAGCTATAAGTTCTAACCCTAAACTGTTTCGTCCTTTCCCGCATCATGCGGGAACTACAGTTGATTTTCCAAAAACCATCCGAACCCAAACATCAATCCCGGTGTCTTGGCTTTGGTCTCATCCATCACAAATCCTCTGGCCTCGCTAAGCGGAATCTCTACAACTTCTATCGATTCAACATCAACTCCTCCACCCTCGCTGACGCGCATGGCTTCATTGACACGGGCGGCATACAGTGTTTGCACCGATCCGGCAAATCCTACAGCAGTATAAAAAGATGTTATGCGTTCAATCTGCTCTATCGGAACATGATAGCCGCACTCTTCGAGTATCTCTTCATGGGCGATTTCAACAAGTGACTTCTCTTTATCGACAATTCCGGCACACAGTTCATAAGTGTACCCATCGTTGTTTTTTAGATAGACGGGAGGACGAAACTGTTTTACAACCACCAATGAGTCCCGCTCTTCATGATATAAAAGAATAGCGACACTGTCATGTACTTCAACCATGTCCCATATTTTTGGAAGATCATGTTGAACATATTCAATCCGTTTCGGCTTGACATATTCGGAGTATTCACACTCGACTATTCTCACATTTTTGATCATTGAATGGCTCTAAAAAGGTTTAGGTTTGAAAGTATTAATGTCAACATAATACGTTTTATTGAAATTAAAATACGGTTTTTTGACCGGTTTTGTTTGAAGAACATTTTTGAAAATACGATCCATTTTATCCCGTATTGCAAGAAACGCTTTACGCTCTTTACCGCTAAAGCCTTCGGTTGTTTTCTTCATCACACTGAGCGGATCAATAGCGGTACTCCCTGCATACATCCCAAAATGCAAGTGGGGACCGGACGAGAGACCTGATGAACCGACATAACCGATTACTTCGCCTTGTTTAACAGAGGAACCGTTATGGATACCACTTCTAAAAGATTTTTGATGGGCATATAAACTCGTTAATCCGTTAGAATGGCGAATTTTTATAGTATTGCCATACCCGCGAGAGGATCCCTCAAAACAGACACGTCCATCTCCGGTTGCCAAGATCGGCGTTCCGGGGCGGGCACCGAAATCAACACCTAAATGAGCGCGATAGCGGTGTAAAATCGGGTGATACCGGCTCTTAGTAAACCCGGAAGTGATACGTGGATTATTGATAGGTATCTTAAACAAAAACTTCTCATACTGGGCCCCTTTTTCATCATAAAAACGGCCATCGGTATGGCGATAAACTGTCACCCGTTTTCCGTTTATTTCGACCATTGCTCCATGTACTTCAGGCATTGAGAACGGTTTCCCCAAACGGTATTTTTGGGTATAAACCAGCACTATCGGCTCACCTACTTTAAACCCTCGTCGGAAATCGACTTTTCCTTTGAACATTTTGACAAATTCCGAAGCAAGATTTTTAGACCCCGTCGCTTTTACAATATCATCATACGGAAGACTTTGAATCGGTATGTACAATGTTTCCGTATTTTCCTGACTTACAATAGGAATAACTTGGAGTTCATACCGTTTTTTAGGGGTATAGTAGATCTGTAACTGCAATTCATCATTGACGGGAATCAAAATTTGCTGGATTAGATTTTTATCGTCCACAAGCATTTGACAATTTGCATTATAAGGGATATCTTCCGTCAGTTTTTGATCATCTTTATCTAGGTTGTAATAAAGGGAAGAAGGGAGTTTTGAGCGTTCTAAAAACGTAAGGAAACTTTCACCGTTATTCCATTTAAACGATTTGACAGAGGCGCCAAAGAGGAGCATAGGCAATAAAAGCAATAGAAAAATTCGGCCCATTCTCATCCTTGATCAAAATACGCTTGAAAAGCGAAAAAAGAGTTAAATCATAGCAAAAATTCCATTTACAAAGATGTGTTAAGCTATAATCGTTATTAATTACTTTACCAAAAGGTTACCACGATGCGCATTTGGCTTATCACACTTATCTCTTGCAGCGTTTTGAGCGCTTCATCTATCAGCACACCGCTGATTGATGTAGACCATGACCGTGCTACGATTACTGCAAAAGATCTTAGAGAGGGAATGAGTGGCTTTATTCTCCGAAAATTTGATGCAACCCACAGTACTATTATTGCCAATGCACGCGTTGAACAAACTAACCCTGCTAATGGGCGTGCGATCTTGCGTCTTAGCCCATACGACGGTCTTCGACAAAATTCGCTTCCAAGCGGTAACTGGACACCAAAACCCGCTGATACCGCTGTTTTAGCCTATGATTATGAACGCGCGCTTCTTATCGCGCCAAATGACGATGCGTACGACAGTATCACCAAAAGCATTTCCGGTATCGAATGGGTCCATCCGGATAACTATGCCGCGTATCTTTCCAATGAAGGGCATCCTACTCCGCTCGTAGAAGATTTCAGTGATTATTGTACTGCCAACTCGGTAGGGCTACTCTACATTCAAAGTGCACAAACCCTCTTTACTCTTGATTGTAAAACCTTTGCTCTACTGCAAACTGCCCCGTCTTTGCAAAAAGCGGAAAAATCGATGACTCCGTTTTATACCCGTGTTCCGACTATCCGTGCGGCATGGTGGGGAAAAGGAAGTTCACGTTTAGAAAGCTACGAACCGTATTATCTGGAGCAAATCGCTTTAAAAAATTCTCATAATAAAGAGCTATATGAGTTGTACAAAGCAAAATTTAGTGATAAAAGTGCACTATTGCGCAATTTCGAGATTAAGGAATAAGCGATGCTATCCGCTCCTGCCATAGAATTTTTCACCTCCCTTCTCGGTAACGAGAATGTTTACAGCGATAAAGCTCACCTCATTGCCTACAGTTATGACGCAACACGGGAACGATTTGAACCAGATGCAGTCTTATTTCCACGCCACGAACAAGACGTAAGCGATATTTTACGATATTGCAACGAACACCGCATTGTCATCGTCCCCCGCGGTGCCGGCAGCGGATTCACCGGCGGCGCACTCCCAAGCAGCGGCGGTATTGTATTAGCCTTCGAGAAACATATGAATAAAATTCTCGAAATCGATATGCAGAACATGGTCGCCATCGTCCAACCCGGTGTCATCAATATGGAGTTACAAAAAGCGGTGGAAGAAGTAGGACTTTTTTATCCGCCGGATCCTGCAAGCCAGGAATACTCCACCATCGGAGGAAATGTCAATGAAAATGCCGGCGGTATGCGTGCAGCCAAATACGGTATTACCAAAGACTATGTTATGGCCATGCGTGCAGTACTTCCCAACGGCGATATCATCAAAGCCGGCAAACGGACGATCAAAGACGTGGCCGGATACAACATCACAGGGATTTTGATCGCTTCCGAGGGGACACTGGCCGTCACAACCGAAGTGACCCTAAAACTCCTCTCCAAACCGAAAATGACCAAAACCGCGATGGGGATTTTCCCGACCGTCCACACCGCAATGGAAGCGGTCTACAAAACCATGGCGAGCGGTGTAACCCCTGTCGCAATGGAGTTTTTGGACAACCTCACTATCCGCGCGGTGGAGCAGGTTTACCACAAAGGGCTTCCGATTGAAGCTGGAGCGATTCTTGTCACCGATGTTGACGGCAACCTCGAAGAAGACCTCGATTTTCAACTTGCTCTTGTCGAAAAAGTGTTCCGTGAAAACGGATGCAGCGAATTTAAAATTGCCCAAAACAAACAAGAAGCAAGTGATTTATGGTTTGCCCGCCGTAATGCCAGCCAATCACTCTCCGTCTACGGTTCTAAAAAAATCAATGAAGATGTCACCGTTCCCCGCTCGGCACTTCCCGAGCTGCTCGAACGTTTTTACGCAATAGCCAAAAAATACAATATCAATATACCCTGTTTCGGCCATACGGGAGACGGCAACGTCCACACCAACGTTATGGTTGACGGCAAAGATCCTGAACAGGTCAAAATCGGCTACGAAGCGATCCGTGAAGTCTTTCAGGCAACTATCGATTTGGGTGGGACACTCAGCGGCGAACACGGAATCGGTCTGGCAAAAGCACCGTATATGTCGATGGCCTTCACCCCCGAAGAGATGGCACTGTTCCAATCGATCAAACGGGCATTCGATCCCAATAATATCCTCAATCCCTTAAAAATGGGACTTGAGTAATCAATGAATCTTAAAGCGGTCCTAAGACATATAAGACTTTTTTTCCTGATGCTTTTTGATCGGGAAATTACCGTCTATGCCTCCAGTCTTAGTTTCTATACGATTTTCACGGTAGTACCGCTTTTGATTATCTCCCTCAGTCTGATTGCAAACGTCCCCGTATTTGAAGAACAATACGCCAAAATCCAAATCTTTATTTTCGAAAATATGATGCCGGTTCAAACTGCCGCAGTTGCAGGATACCTCGAATCGTTTTTCCAAAATTCGGTACAGCTCGGGGTGATCGGGTTTGCAACAATGATTGTCTCATCCCTGCTTTTTTTCCAAAATTTTGAGCACATTGTCAGTAAAATTTTCAAAACACCGAAAAGAAAACTTTGGGATGCAATTACAACCTACTGGACCTTAATTACCCTCGCCCCGATCATCCTTATCACATCGATGAGTTTAAAGGCCTATTTAATTGCCCATGTCAGCGGGATTCTACTTCAAGCTCTCTCTATTTTTCCTTTTCTTTTGCTTTGGGGAATTTTCTTCGTAATCTACCACATTGCTGTCAATGCCGATGTTACCACAAAAGCTGCAACCATCAGTTCATTCATAGTGGCCGTTGTCTGGGGGTTGGCAAAAAACAGTTTTATCCAATACGTCTTTTACAACAAAACCTATGCCACCATGTACGGATCATTTTCGGCACTCATCTTTTTCTTTTTATGGATTTATGTTTCCTGGATCATCGTTATCTACGGGATGAAACTATGCTATCTGATAAACCGCGCTTCCCAACGTAGCGAAACCCAAAACTCCTAACGCCCAAAACGAACTTTTCCAACGCATTGCACTGAGCGCCAATACAATACTTAGGATTCCGACCCACATCGGAATAACCACATTTCGTAGTTCCCCTGAATCAAACATTTTGATCAATGTAGAATCAAACACATCCGCCCATGGGGTTAAATGCAGCACCAATACCGCCGGATAATAGAGATTAAAAATCAGATTGATCGGAATTGATCCAATATGCCACCAGCTGAAAGTTCCGAATATCGCCAGTGAAATCGGTAAAAGGACCAAATAACACCAAAGATTAAGCGCCAAAAATATCTGCCATGGCTTCCAATGTTCATAATAGCGGATGAAAATAAAGATTGAGAGTACTCCGAAAGAAGAAAACCAAAAGGATAAAGAGAAAAAAAGTCTCGGGAAAAATGCGAGTAATAATCCGATCGCAATGATTAGAGTTTGAAACGAAACAATCTTTATTCCCCGATCATAGAGCCAATAGCCCACTACGATCATCCCAAACGACCGAATCATTGCCGGATTATATTCCAAAACAGAAAGATAGGTAAAAAGCAGTCCCGCCACAACTAAAAAAAGGTCTCGATTACCGTGGCGATAGGGGAAATAGCGATTTTGAACGAAACGATACGGAGTTCTGAGGAAAAAGTAGGCTACCAAACTCAATATTCCAAAATGGTATCCGCTAATCGACAGTACGGCACTCAATCCCATCGCCCCCACCAAGCTTTGAAACTCTTGCGACATCGGCGAGTTGACAAACAATGCCCCATAAAGCTCTTTCATGCTCTGATCGCTATGTTGGGATGCAATACGCCGGTACCATCGCTCTTTTAGACTCAGAGCAGGATACACTTCATAGATAGCCCCGCGGGTACGAAAGCCTTTGAGATAATCCAGAAAACTGACCTTGGCCATCTGTAGCTCGAGTAATACTTCACGTCCTCGCAAATCCCGTAAATACGGGCTCATAATACATCGAACATTCGCACCGTTTTCGAGCCTAAATTTTATGGAGGTTTTTGGTTTCTCTGAAATCAACCGAACTTCTTGATCGATTACTTCAGCACGGACGAGTGGATCATCAAATTTGACAAAATCTTTGTAACGGAAATATTCCCAACCGAGGGAAAGAGAAGCTATAAATAACAAAATGAGGGAAAAGAGTAAACCGCTTTTAAAATCAAATAAATCGACACGCTCTAATTTTGACATCAAATAATCGGCATTGAAACGTTCCCGACACTCTCGTCGTCTAAATTCATTGTCGCACTTTTCATATCGATGCTTTCATACACGATCTGAGCCGCACCGAAAGTCGGCTTGTCGACAAAACGGGTAAATTTTTTCTGGAACATCAGTTTCACATGCCCGGTCGGACCGTTACGCTGTTTACCGATGATAATCTCAGCTTCTTCTTCCTCTTTTTCGACGTATTTGGAGATAAACTCTTTTCCGGCATTAATCGCCTCTTTTTCCCGCTCTTTTTCTTCTTTGTAGAGATAAACGTCATTGCGATAAACAAAGAGGATAATATCGGCATCCTGCTCGATCGATCCCGACTCACGGATATCGCTGAGCATCGGACGCTTATCCGAGCGCGATTCAAGACCACGGTTGAGCTGAGAGAGGGCGATGATCGGTATCCCCAGCTCACGGGCGAGCATTTTCAGTCCGCGTGAGATTTCACTCACTTCGAGGTGACGATCTTTCCCCCCTGTGCCGTTCATAATTTGGAGGTAGTCGATGACGGCTACTTCGATCTCCGGATGACGGCTTTTGAGCTTTCGGAGTTTGGAACGGAGCTGATGAATATTGATTGAACCGTGATCATCTACGAAGAGTTTGGAGTGACGCATCTTATCCACCGCATCATTCAACCGTTTATACTCTTCTGGATTCATATCCCCGACACGCAGCCTCTGAAGCTGAATCGACGTTTGGACACTCAGCAGTCTCAACATCAACTGCTCCGCCGGCATCTCCAGCGAGAAAAAAGCAACCCCTTTTCCTTTGTCGAGGAGATTTTGGACCATATTGAGGGCAAACGATGTTTTCCCCATCGCCGGACGGGCAGCGATAATGACGAGATCCCCTTTACCGTATCCCGTCGTCATTTTATTGAGTTCCGCATACCCTGTATCAACACCGACGAGAACGGAATCACCGCGTGCTTTCATCTCTTCGATGTAGGCTAATGTCTCATCCGCGATAGCCGGGGCATCTTTAAAATCGGTTGCCTGAGAACTTTGGGTAATTTCATAAAGCTTTTTCTCAACCAAATCGACGACATCGGTTCCGCTCAGTTCCTCTTCGAGTGTCACCCGTTTGATCTCAGTTGTCAGAGTAAGCAGATGACGTTTGATCGCTTTGTCTTTGATCTCTTGAACATATGCTTTGGTATTGGCGATCGGATTGGCAGTGAGGATTTCAACCATCACCCGTTCATCGAATTTCCCTTTAGCGGTAAGCTCTTTTCGGATAAACTCTTCGTCGATCGGAAGATCGCGATGCGCCAAACTCATCATTGCGCGGTAGATCTCCTGATGAGCAGAAAGATAAAAATCCTCCGGGGTCAACACCGCATCAAAATCATCAAATTGGGCAGGGTCAAAAATAATGGAACTCAGTAAAGATCGTTCAAATGCGAGGTTGTATAACGATTCTTCCATTTAGTCTTCCTCTTTTTCCATCTTTTCAACCTCTTCGACGAAACGGTCGACCAGTTTATCCTCATCGAGTCGCGCGACCACTTCACCGCGTACCATGACAAGACCTGAACCTTTGCCGTAAGCGATAGCAACATCGGCGTGTTTGGCCTCTCCGATTGCATTGACCACACATCCCATGACGGAGAGATCAAGCGGTTTTTTAATATGCTTGGTACGTTCTTCGATCACCGCTACCGCTGAGACCAAATCCGCTTCGATACGCCCGCACGTCGGACAAGAGATGATATTCGGCCCCTCTTTGGCCACTCCGCTGTCTTTGAGAATAGCACGCCCTACTTTGATCTCTTCTTCGAGTTCTCCGGTGATTGAAACCCGCATCGTATCGCCGATCCCCTCGAGTAAAAGAGTTCCTAATCCTATCGCACTTTTAATTGTCGCATGAAAGATTGTTCCCGCTTCGGTCACACCGAGATGAAACGGATAGTTGTTTTTAGGACGAAGCATTCGATAGGCTTCGACGGTACGCTGGACATCGCTTGCTTTGAGAGAGACTTTGATATCCGTAAAGCCGAGGTCTTCGAGGTATTTGATGTTGTATTCGGCAGATGCGACCATCCCCTCCGCACTTTGCCCATAGCGCTGTTCAAACTCTTTTTCCAGACTCCCCGCATTGACACCGATACGGATAGGTATTTTGCGTTCCTGACACGCTTTTACAATCTCACGAATACGGGATTTTTCACCGATATTTCCGGGATTAAATCTTATACAGTCCACCGTCTCTGCCGCAATAAGAGCAAGCTTATAATTAAAATGGATATCGGCGACCAAGGGGAGCGAAATTTGCTCTTTGATCGATTTAAGAGCACGGGCATCCTCTTCATCCGGCACCGCAACGCGGACGATATCGCACCCGGCGAAATGGAGACGGTTAATCTGTTCCACAGTCGCAGCGACATCAGCGGTACGTGAGTAAGTCATCGACTGTACCGAGATAGGGGCATCTCCGCCAATGGCGACATTTCCGACAAAAATTTGTTTGGTAGGGTAGCGTGTTATCATGGGGAGATTATACCATATAAGATTACCCTATTTCCGTTCATGGTGAGCTTGTCGAACCATAATCTTTTACCCCTCGACAAGCTCAGAGCAAACAAAATAAAATTATTACGTAAACTCTATAGGGTCCATATCGATCTCCATCATTGATGACTTGACATGTTTGATCGCCCGTATGAGATCGGTACTTTTATCGCTTCGAAGCAAAATCTGAAAACGGTATTTATCCGCGATTCGCTCAATCGCCGATGCACCGAATCCGACAATCTGGACAGTGTCAATCCTCTGGAGCTGTACCACTGCCTCTTCCATCGCCTCTTTCGCCTTGAGTCCATTTTTATGTGCATACAGCAAACGGGCGAGTTTCTTCGTCGGAGGATAACGGTCATTGCGGATTCTTAGTTCATCGATCAAAAATTTTTCATAATCGTCCAAATATTCCCGAAAAAAGTGTTCATTAAAACTTTGGACAAATACGGTCGCATTTTGCTTCCGACCGCTGCGTCCGGCGATCTGAACCAAAAGAGATAAGGCCTTTTCCCGTGCACGGTAATCGGATTGTGAGAGGAGATTATCCAGTCCCATCACAACGGCAAGGGCGATATCGTGATAATCATGCCCTTTGGAGAGCATCTGCGTCCCGACGAGCAGATCGATCTCATGGCGGTTAAACGCTTCGAGAACTTTGATAAGTTTATTTTGAGTTGTGATGATATCACGGTCAAACTGCTGAACTCTTAATGTTTCACTTAATCGGCTAAAATGTTCTACCGCCTCTGCCGTCCCTAGTCTTGTAGTCCGGAGAGCCCCGCTTTGGCATTTCGGACATACTTTCGGCAATACTTCGGTGTAATTGCAATAGTGACACTTTAGAGCGCGAGAATTTTTATGCTGCGACATCCCGACACTACAAAACGGACACTCGACATGATATCCACACGATTCGCACACCGTATATTTAAAATTGGCTCGGGTAGGGATAAAAACAATCCCCTGATGCCCATCCGAAAAATTTTTCATTATGATACGGTCAATACTCGGAGTCAATGCTTCCAAAGAAAACTCAAATACGAATGTCCGTTTGGATTCATAAAAACCTCCTCTTAAACGAAAAAAGGGATATTTGGCATAGCTCCCCAGACTCGGTGTCGCACTCCCCAATACCACCGGAATTTTGAGCAGACTCCCAATATACACTGCCATATCTCTGGCATTGTAACGGGGACGGGAGGAGGATTTATAACTCTCATCATGTTCCTCATCCACGACGATCAGTCCCAAATCCGATATCGGCAAAAAGAGAGCCGAACGAGGGCCCACAATAATATGAGCCTCTCCATTGTAGATTTTTTCCAATGTCACCTTTTTCTGTTTTGGTGTCATCTTTGAATGCCACACCACTACGGCATCCCCGAAATGCTCACGAAATCGTGACTCCATCTGCGGCGTGAGAGATATTTCAGGAAGAAGTAATAGTGCCCTCTTCCCTTCGCTCAGAATCTCATCCATTCGCCGCATATAGATTTCGCTTTTCCCCGCCCCCGTATCACCGAAAAGCAATGATACAGGGTGAGAACGGATAAAATCTAGAGCTTTCGCTTGGGATTCTGAGAGGATGACATTGATCGAGGGTAAAGATATTTCTTTGCGAATCGGTTCAATCTCTATAGAATAAGGGACATATAGATTCAGTGCTTCACCCAAAGCACATCCGTAATATTCCGATATAAACCGTGCACACTGTATTTGGGCATCCGAATAAAAAAACGGTCGGGTCATACCGATAGGCTGTGTGGTGAATTCAGGTTTCTCGCATTCGCCGATAACAACACCCTGCTGTATTCGCTTAGTGAGAGTAACTTCAACCTCTCTGCCGACGGATAAAAAATCATCTGAATGGTAGGTGAGGGGTTCGAGCGGAGAGCCCAAAAGGGCTATATGGTAAAAATACATATAACCTATTGTTTTTTATTTAATATGAATATAGAACAGATTAATCAATTAGTTTTTTACACATTTCAGCTGTAGATCCACTTCTAGAACAGCTAAAATTACCATCGGCCTGCGAATACGTAAAGGTAACATTCTGACCCATAACTGTATAGTCATAGGTACAGACATTTGGATTTGCTCCAGTACAAGTTGGGCTATTCCAATGTCCATTTTCATTTCCAACTGAAATTCCATATTGCAAAAGGTGAGATGAACCGTTCCCATCGAAGAGTGATGATGTTGAACTATGCAACTGACTAATATATCGGGTATCACCCTGAAGCAGACGTGTCTGCCGCTCACTCACTATTGCAGCTCGTATTGCCGAAATATCACTGCGACCTTTTGCGATTTGTGCATCGTCCCGAGTTGCTGCAAAACGCGGAATCGCCACAGCCGCCAAAATGCCCAATACAACAATGACAAATACCAGCTCGATCATCGTAAATCCAAATCGTTTAGTGTTCAACTGTAGCCCCTCTCAGTTTAATAGGATATTGGCGTACATCCAATACACTTTGCAATCCTAGACAATAACTATCGCCTCCGGCATCTCCAAAGGATAGAGTCAGATTCTCATCGCTTGTACTGCTATTGATATCCATTATAACACACTGTGTCACATTTCCCATATGAAAGTAAGCCGCTTTATTCGCCGTATCAATATCGGCTTTTCCAGCAGCGACCAACGAAGCAACCGTTCCCGACATCACCGCGAGACTCTCATTACTCTCCCCGTGAGCAACGACATACGATCCGATCTCTCCTGCCCCCGTCATAATACCCTGTGCCATTACCACATTTTGTGCATCATCTCGCGTTGCCGCCAGACGCGGAACCGCTACAGCCGCTAATATCCCCAGGATAACAATGACAAAAATTAACTCGATCATGGTAAACCCAGACCGGTTAAGATTATATTTCATATTTATCCTTTTCATTTCTCATTCTGTCACTAAAAAATTAATCTTGATTATTTTTCCACTGACAGTTGCACTGCCTAGGCAGTGCAACCAAGAACATTTTCGATTAATACTCGACGTTTGATCCGCCCAATTTATGGGTGATACCTGCAGCTGATGAAATGTTTTTATCATTCAACGATTTTCTGATACCGTCACAGATTGCAGACGTACTGCTTTCTGATTTCACCGTTAGATTGCCATCCAATGAATTTGACAATGTTTTATACGAAATACATATATTCCCTTGTCCATCCGTCAAGTATGCTGCTAAATCTGTCTGATTCATATCTGCAGCCGCCGCATCACTAGTACCATCACTAGTCGTCAATTTGACATTAGTCATATCACTTACTTTTGCAAAATGGCCGTGCGCGGTATAGTATGAACCGAATTCAGTGATAACTGCAGTCCCTTCTTGTACTTTAGTTGCAATTTTCGCATCGTCACGTGTTGCAGCAAGACGTGGAATAGCTACCGCCGCCAAGATACCCAAGATAACGATAACGAAGATCAACTCGATCATAGTAAAACCTGAACGTTTCATGGTTTACTCCTTTGAAGTTTAGAAATAGTGATTACACTCGTAACCCTGACTATCATTATGGACTTACAAATCTTATAAAACGTTTAAATTCAACACTATTTAGCAATATTATTTTATTCTGGGGTATTTAAGATCAATATGGCATAATATTCACTATAAAAGAAGGAGATACAATGAAAATCGCTGTACCCGTTATGGATGAAAATCTCAAAATGGCCGGAAATGCCGGACATACCCCTTATTTTGCGGTCTATACTGTAAATGGCGGAATGTTTAAAAGTTTTACATTAGAAGGGCTACGGGCCAATCCGAAAGTAGCCGGTGAAGAACCCCACGATCATGATGAACATCATACATGCGATCATGATGCGGACGATTTGGAACATATCAAAGCGCATGATACAATGGCCGACACAATCGATGATTGTGACTATCTTGTTGTAAAAATGGCGTGTAAGAATACGGCCAAAAGCATGAGTAATGTCGGTGTAAAGCTCCAAAAATACAATGGGAGCGAAGCTCTTGCACCCAAAATTTTAACGGAGTTGGCGTCACAATTTAAATAAATCGCCACTTTAATTCTCGTTTATAAATTGAAGTCGTATAATTCGCAGCACAAATAAAGCATCCGCTTTAAATTTTCATCGTTGTACAGTACGGCGATGAACCCGAAAAGGTAAAACAACACCATGATTTCTGCAGAGATTGAGACATTAGGCATAAAAAATAGTGGAAAGCTTTTCCATAACCTCAGTTACGACGAATTAATCCGACACGAACTGGAAAAAGGTGAATGTAAGCTTGCCGATAATGGTGCAACCATGGTCGATACCGGTATTTTTACCGGCAGAAGTCCGAAAGACAAATACTTTGTCAATCAAGACCCTTCAAATCAATACATCGCATGGGGTGATGTCAATAAAAAAATCGATAAAGCGGTTTTTGATGAACTTCTTGTCGTTGCCCGCGAACAACTCTCCGGGAAAGATCTCTACATCACGGATGTTTTCTGCGGCTCCAGTGCCAGCAGCAAACGTTCTGTCCGTTTTGTCTCTGAAATCGCATGGCAATCGCATTTTGTCAAAAATATGTTTATCCGTCCGAATGAAAGTGAACTGTCAAGCTTCAAACCTCAATTTACAGTTCTTAATGCCTGTAAAGCAGTCAATGAAAAATGGCAGCATCATGGGCTGAATTCTGAGGTTTTCGTCCTCTTCAGCGTTGAAGACAATCTGTGCATCATCGGCGGTACATGGTATGGCGGTGAAATGAAAAAAGGGATTTTTTCAATGATGAACTACTGGCTCCCTCTCGAAGGGAAGCTCTCTATGCACTGTTCGGCTAACGTCGGAGCGGCTGGTGACACATGTCTCTTCTTCGGGCTAAGCGGAACAGGTAAAACAACTCTCTCGACTGACCCTAAACGTGCACTCATCGGCGATGATGAACATGGTTGGGATGATGAGGGCGTTTTCAATTTTGAAGGAGGGTGTTACGCAAAAGTAATCAATCTCGATCCTTCTAGCGAGCCTGAAATTCATAATGCTATCCGTCGTAACGCATTATTGGAAAATGTCGTTTACGATGAAGATGGTATCGTTGATTACACTGACAGTTCTAAAACGGAAAACACTCGTGTCTCTTATCCGATCGAACACATCGATAATCATCAACCTTCATTGATGGCTGCTCATCCAAAAAATATCATTTTCCTCTCTGCCGATGCATTTGGTGTATTGCCTCCGGTAAGTCGTCTCACTAAAGAGCAGGCTATGTATTATTTCCTCAGCGGATATACAGCTAAAGTAGCCGGAACCGAACGCGGTATTACCGAGCCTGTCGCAACCTTCAGTTCATGCTTCGGTGAAGCATTTTTACCGCTGCATCCGACTGTCTATGCAAAGCTCTTAGGTGAAAAAATCGATCAACACGGTGTTAATGTCTATCTGGTCAATACCGGATGGACAGGCGGCGGATACGGTGTCGGTAAGCGTATGAGCATCAAAGACACCCGCGCATGCATTAACGCTATCTTAGACGGTTCGATCAATGAAAGCGAATTTGATATCACGAATACCTTCGGATTCCACATCCCTAAAACACTCGGTTCAATCGATCCTGTGATCCTAAATCCGCGTAATGCATGGGCGGATCGCGATGCCTATCTCGTTCAACGTGATAATTTGGCAGCACTTTTCATCAAAAACTTTAAAAAATACACCGATGGCGACAATGGCTTCGACTTCTCTGCCGCAGGCCCTCACTTACCTACTGAATAATTTCTCTCGCCAACCGCTCAAACTCTCTTGTTTGGGCGTTCTACTTTAATCTTTTTTTATTTAATTGACATCTATGAGGGTAAATGTTCCAGCCGTAGCATTGTATTCCCAATAATCGTTCCCCTCCGGCTTATGGGCAATGTTTCGATTTTTAGTGCTGGTTCCATCTTTGGTAGCCGGGCCGTAATACTTTCCACCTACCAAAATCCAGTCTCCGTTATCCGTATTTTTTAAAATATAATCGAATGGGTGTGCACTGTCAGATCCAAGTGAATCAGGATAACCGGAAGCGTTTAGAGGAGTAGTAGCGGTATTTTTGCCGTTTCCCCAATCAAAATCACACGTATTGCTAATCCATTCACTGTGGATTGCATCGAGTGCACTTTGGACTGATGAAGCGGTAGCAAGTTCAGCAGCGATTTTGGAATTATCGGTGAGGTTGGCAAATTTTGGGATTGCCACCGCCGAGAGAACCCCGATGATGACAATAACGAAGATCAGCTCAACAAGGGTAAAACCAGTGCGAACTAATGCTTTCATACTTATTAGAAGCTGATGGTTTTAGGAGTTGCAGTACCAGACGTATTGGTATCTTCTTTACATTTTGATATACTGGTTGCATCTTTGAAATTATTACATGTAAACGAATAGGTAACTGTTCGTCCAGTAGCACTAAATACTATAGATGCTGCTTCATTGCCTGTCGGCGTATTTTTGTAAGTGTAGGTCCCTGCACCTGCTGATGGAGTATATGACCACCCTTTACCCGTAATAGCTACAAGATCACTTAAATTGGTATCTGAAGCATTGCCGTCATTCATATCGATCGCATTTACTGCAGCACTTGCTGCACTTGATGCCCCATCAATAGTAGTTTTTACTACAGCTTTAACTTCTGCATTTTGTTTTAGATCTTTATATTTTGGGATAGCTGTAGCAGCCAAAACTCCGATAATAATAATGACAAAGATCAACTCGACAAGGGTAAATGCGCTACGTTTCATAGAAACTCCTATATTTTTTGTGCTCAATTCCACACAGTTTAAAGATTATACATTATCGTCAAATTAAGCTTAAGCTTTAATGACAAAATCAATTTTTAGAAAAAACGGGATAGATATGTGATACAAGCCCTTAGGCTTATATCATTCCAATTAGCAAGAGTAAGTAGATTTGAATTCGAATGCAGTAGGACGAGCTTCGTCAGGCCATACTTGTGTTTCGAATTTGTAGTTTTGATACGTATCGATAAAGAGATCAGACATAACCGGTTTCAAGAAATCGTTGTCACGGATCAACGCTTCTAATGCACCACGCAATGTGTGTGGCATTTGAGGAATCCCTTTTTCACGGATTTCATTCAAAGAAAGTTCGAACAAATCTTCATCCATCGGTCCGATTGGAACGATTTTGTTTTTGATACCGTCAAGTCCAGCCAACAACATTGCAGTAAATGCAAGGTATGGGCATGAAGTTGAATCCGGGAAACGCATTTCGATACGAGTCGCTTTTTCACCCGCACCGTATGGAACACGGCAAGAAGCTGAACGGTTTTGGCTAGAGTATGTCAAGATTGACGGTGCTTCAAAACCTGGGATAAGACGTTTGTATGAGTTGGTTGACGGATTGGTAAATGCTGCAACCGCACGTGCGTGAGCAAAGATACCGCCGACATAATGAAGTGCTGTTTCAGACAAGTTGCTGTAACCGCCTTCTTTATAGAATGTGTTTTTGCCGTCTTTCCAGATTGATTGGTGAACGTGCATACCGTTACCGTTGTCTCCATAGAGTGGTTTAGGCATGAAAGTAACGGTTTTACCGTTAAGGTGTGCAACCATTTTGATAACGTATTTAAGTTTTTGGACGTTGTCCGCCGCTTCTACAAGAGTTCCGAAAACAACTCCGATTTCACCTTGTGCTTGCGCAACTTCGTGGTGACCAAGAACAACTTCAAGACCGACTTGTTCCAAAACCATCATCATTTCTGCACGTAGATCAACCATGGTGTCGATCGGAGCTACCGGGAAGTAACCCCCTTTTGTACGTGGGCGGTGACCTGTATTGTAACCGTCTTGGAATGATTTTGAATCATTCCACTCACCCTCTTCAGAATCTACTTCATAATATGAACAGTTGATCTCATCGCGAATTTTTACATCATCAAATACGAAGAATTCATTTTCAGGACCGAAATAAGCAACGTCACCGACACCTGCATTTGCAAGATGCTCAAGTGCTTTTTTAGCGATTGAACGCGGGCATTTTTCGTATGCTTGACCTTTGTAGATGTCGTATACATCACAGAATACGATAACGGTCGGATCGGCAGTAAACGGATCCATGAATGCAGATGGAGCATCCGGCTTTAAAAGCATATCTGAACGGTTGATCGGCTGCCAAGCATCGATTGATGAACCGTCGAATGGAAGACCGTTTTCAAAATGACCTGCGTTTACCGCACTGTAGCGATAGCTTACATGGTGCCATGTCCCTTTCATATCGGTGAAACGGAAGTCTACAAACTGAACGTCGTTCTCTTTACAAAAACTAAAAAACTCGTCGACACTGTTTACGAATTTACCCATGCTTATCTCCTGAAAAAAATAAAAGTGAAGTAGTATATCAAAAAAGACTAAAAAGAGAAGGGATTTCGATGATTAAAATTTAATCATATCCCTATCACGCCCTCTGTAAACAGCGCATTTGTCGTAACCTACCGAACGTGCCAAGGTTTCTACCTCTTGAGTAAATAGCCCGACCTGTTCAGGATTGTGTGCATCTGAACCGAATGTAATCGGAATCTCTCTCTCGATAATTTCTTGAAGCAAAAGAGGCGAAGGGTACGCTTCAATTATCGGTTTTCGATATCCGGAAACATTAACCTCTACGGTCATATTTGCATTTTTTATTGCGTTCAATGCCTCTTTTGCCAACATACGGATATCTTGCGTCGGTAGATATTTGAAAACTTTGAGCAAATCCAAATGGCCGACTATATCGAATTTTCCGCTCTTCGCCATCGTTTCCACGAGTCCGAAATAACGTCGATATACATCATCAATATCGACCCCTTCATACCGCCCGATAAATTCTGGGTTGTCAAATCCCCAATCATCGATAAAATGGACACTGCCGATTAAATAATCGCATGGACGTTTTAAAACCGATTCTTCCATGTAGCCGGGAAGGAAATCGATTTCATATCCCAGCAAAACCGTAATTTGATCTTCATAGCGCTGTTGCGCTTCTCTTACCCAAAATTCATACAGCTCCATTTGTTCAAATGTCATTCTGTATTTTGGATCATAATGCATCGGGGCATGATCTGAAAAACCGAAAAACGCTGTGCCGCACGCTATTGCTGCCTCTACGTATTCATTGACGGTACCACTGGCATGATTGCATAAAACAGTATGATTATGAAGATCAACTTTCATCTTTTATCCATTGAAACTAAAGATTTACATGCTATTATAGTGCAATTTAATCGTTAAGGTATGGGTCATGACGCAAGAAGAGTTAGATGCACTGATGAGCGGTGATATAGATTTGGATGAAGCCTATGAAGAAACAGAACTTTCGAGCACAGATGTCAAAAATGAAGAAGATACGGTAAGCGAAGAAGAGCCCTACAACGAAACGGATCCGGAAAAGTATCGTGTTTCCGCACTGCACAGTTGGCCGCCCCCACCGCCAACGGATGAGAATAAAATGGTCCATCAGCTCGATGATGTAACCAAAGAGAGTGAAGAAAAAGCGTCTGAAATATTTGATTTGATCGAGGGGATCAGCAACGATCTCGGTAAAGGTGAAAAACAAGTTAAATCCGTCAAAACGGTTATACAAAGCAATATCGAACTTTTTGAGACGCTCAGTGTTAAATTCCCTCACGTTGAAGCTTTTAAAGCTCAACTGAGCAAAAATCAAGATATTTCACTCACAATGGATGAAATCCTTGAGATGCTCCAAAACGGCGGAGACACGATTATGAATGTCATGGATATCATGCAGTATCAGGATATCCACCGTCAAAAAATCGAGCGGGTTATCAACGTTATGCGTGCACTCTCAACCTATATGAACCATCTGTTTTCCGGAAAAATCGATGATTCCAAACGGGTTGCGTCCGCTGTTCATCTCCCGGGTGATACCGGAAACGACGATATTGTCAGCAGTGACGATATCGAGGCATTGCTCGCTTCTTTCGGGAAAAAATAATATTTTTAACAAGAAAAGTACTATAAAAAAAAATCGCCTTTACAACAAATCGCTGTCGGTATGCTGACGCACTGCAGCACGCGACTTTGCTCTTCGTATGTTGTTAAGGCATAATCAATAGCTAACTTTCTACTTTCAAACAATCAACACCTTTTTTTCGATAAAATTCCCTAAAATTTTATAAAGAATCGAGCCACTCTCTTTGAAAAAAGTCGAACTTCTCTCGCCTGCGGGAAACCTTGAAAAACTCAAAATCGCCATTGATTACGGTGCTGATGCCGTATATGGAGGGGTGAGCCATTTTTCACTCCGTATTCGCTCCGGCAAAGAATTCGATTTGGAGAGTTTCAAAGAGGGGATCGATTATGCCCATACGCGTGGGAAAAAAGTCTATGTAACGATCAACGGATTTCCTTTCAACTCCCAATTGAAATTACTGAAAGAACATATCGCTACGATGGCTTCGCTGGAGCCGGATGCATTTATTGTGGCTACTCCCGGTGTATTAAAACTTGCCCATCAAATCGCACCCCATATTCCTCTGCATCTTTCAACTCAAGCCAATGTCATGAATGTACTCGATGCACAGGTCTATTACGACATGGGTGCGCGCCGCATCATTGCGGCACGGGAGATTTCGCTCAAAGATCTCAAACAAATCAAAGAAGAACTTCCCGATCTGGAAATCGAAGTATTTGTCCACGGATCGATGTGTTTTGCCTACAGCGGACGCTGCCTGATCTCAACACTCCAAAGCGGACGAGTACCTAATCGGGGTAGCTGTGCCAACGACTGCCGTTTCCCGTACGAAATGTACGCCGCCAATCCTGAAACGGGGACTCTGTTTAAACTCGTCGAAGACGAAGGGGTTGGAACCTACATCATGAATTCCAAAGACCTTAATCTAGCAAGCCATATTCAAGAAATTTTGGATGCGGGCTGTATCGATTCACTCAAAATCGAAGGGCGTACAAAAGCCCCTTATTATGCCGCTATCACGGCTAAAGTGTATCGGCGTGCGATTGATGATTACTATGCCGGAAAGAGTGATCCCGATGCATATCAACAAGAGTTGGGAACCATGCAAAACCGTGGTTTCACCGATGCCTATCTCGTTAATCGCCCCTTTGAAAAACATGATACTCAAAATCTCGATTTTTCGATGATGATGGGGACTCGTCAAGTGAGCGGTATTGTTGATGAAAGCGGTCTGTTTTATGAATGCAAATACAAAACATTCCCTGGTGATGTGATGGAGATACTTACCCCGGATGAGTCGTTACTCGTCGAAACAGATAACGAAATCGGAAGCATCCAAAAAATCGAGGGACAATGGAGTATTTCGTTCAAAAAACTGCTTGCTGAAAACGGCAAAATCTGGGATCAGGTACACAGCGGCAATTTAAACCGTTTTACCCTGCCTGCTTCTCTACCGCCATTTACGTTCTTCCGCATCCCTGCGACGGACGATATGGGAACCGTAACAAAATGTTAATTTTAAAATCTAAGGAGTCAATTCAATGAAATTCGTATCAATTATTATGGGGAGCAAAAGCGATTTCGATGTAATGAAATCGTGCTCAGAAACGCTTGAAGCATTCGGTGTTCCGTTTGAACTGATTATCTCATCCGCACATCGTAGTCCTGAACGTACAAAAGATTATGTCCTTGCCGCAGAAGCGAAAGGGGCTCAGGTATTTATCGCAGCAGCCGGAATGGCAGCACATTTGGCAGGCGTTTTAGCATCTAAAACGATCAAACCGATTATCGGTGTCCCTATGAGTGCTTCGGCCCTTAGCGGAATCGACGCACTTCTCTCAACTGTTCAAATGCCTGCAGGAATGCCGGTAGCTACTGTCGCTATCGGTAAAGCGGGAGCAATTAACTCCGCCTATCTTGCTATGCAGATTTTAGCGTTGGAAAATGAAGAGTTACGAATGAAACTTCAAGAAGATCGAATCAGCAAAGCGAAAAAGGTTGAGATGGATTCATTGGAAATAGAGACAATATTATAACTTTTGTTATAATCAAAAATCTAACACGGCAGGTGGTAACAAATGCAAGGGCACTGGATGAGTATTGATGATTACGCTCATATGACACACCTCGATCGCAGTGCGGTTGAGGCTTTGATTGTCCGAGGCAAACTGACTACCGTTGTGGAAGATGGGGAAGTCTTTATCGATCCGGGTCACGGCATGGCCGGGATTGTCCCATCGAGTCTGCATGAGCTCAGTGAATCCCATGCTGATGTTACACTGGGTGCGAGTTTCGTCGAAAAAACAATCGGTACGATCATCAATCTTCATGAAAAAGTGCTTGTTGCCAAAGAAGAGACGATAGAGTCGATCAAAAATGAAAATCTTTTTCTAAAAGAGGCCCTCGGGTCACTTCAAGAGCTTTATGATGAAGATCGTAAAACAATCGCAACCCTCACCGAACAGCTCCGTCTCTCCCAACAAGAAGTTGAGTTTATGCGTCGTAAATACAAGCTCATGTGGGGAAAAGTAATCGATGAGTATGGAGCGCAATGACCATACAAAATGAATGCATTGGGTGTATCACAGCCCAAAGTAAACGGGTTTGTGAAGCAATCCATGCGGATGCAGCTTTGAGTGAACGTATTGTTCAGTACGTAGAAACATCACTCCAAAATGCAGACTTTACCCTCTCGCCTCCCGTCGTTGCGGCACCGCTTTATGAACATATGGCGGTATTAGCGGACACTAACGATCTCTACGAACATCAAAAACAGCACGCAACGCAGCAAGCCAATTCATACATACCGTTTTTGCAAGAGAGTATTACACAAAGCGATGATCCGTTTATAGCGACACTGAAAACTGCCGTAGTGGGCAATGTTATCGATCTGGCTGCTGAAGTGAGTTTCGACCTGCATGAAGCAATCAATTCCGTATTTACCACCCCATTTTCCCATGATGACAGTACACAGTTATCGGAGACTCTAAAACGTTCTAAAACCGTCCTCTATATCGGTGACAATGCAGGTGAACATATCTTCGATGGATTGACGATACAATCCCTTCAAAAACTCTATCCCCATACAGTATTTACCTATATGGTTCGCGGGAATCCGATCATCAACGATGTAACAATGCGAGAAGCTCTCGAAGCGGGTATGGACTCTATTTGCACCGTAATGGACAGCGGCGTCCCGACTCCCGGATTTGTCTATGAGCTGGCATCTTCCGAAGCCCAAAACCTCTTTGAAACCGCGGATCTGATTATCGCAAAAGGGATGGGAAACTACGAGTGTATGACCCCGCAAAAACGGCATAACATCTGCTTCTTACTCAAAGTAAAATGCTCAGTTGTCGCAGCATCATTGGGAAGAGAGATCGGAGATATCATCTGTAAGCTGGACTAATCAGCCTTGATAAATCCGATTTCGTCCCTCTTCTTTCGCACGATACAAAGCATCGTCGGCTCGACCGACAACATCTTCGACACGGTCACCTTTGTGACATTCACTAAGTCCAAAACTACAGGTAAGCGTATGAATATGAGGAAAATCATACGAATTAATCAATTCCTGGATTTTTGTCGCCAGACGATCCGCTCCGTTAATGTTGGTTTCCGGGCAAATGATCATAAATTCTTCCCCTCCCCAACGACCGACAAGATCCATTTCACGCACATTGTTCCGTATTATCTGTGCAAAAGTGACCAATGTCTTATCACCGACCAAATGGCCGTATGTATCATTGACCCGTTTAAAATTGTCCAAGTCGATAATCATCACGGCATATGTCCGCTGCGTCCGAAGATACGATTGATGACATTCCACTAATTTTTCATCCAGCCGGATACGATTTGTAAGTCCGGTTAACGGATCGGTGGTTGCTATTTTCAAAAGCCGCTTATTGTATTTTCCCATTTCATATTGGCGATACAAAAAAATCAAAATTATAATCGTTGCTAATGCAGCGATCCGATACACCCAGCTGTAATCAACCCGATTTTCATACGATATAGCAATATAGCGGTTAAAAATCTTTTGCCGCTCGGCGATACTGATCCCGTCTATCGCTTTATCGATAATCGATTTGAGTTCCGGATAATCATTGCGAATCATCATTCGAACATCTAAATTAAATTGGGTCGTTCCTGAAATTTTGAGATCCAAATAATGGTCGGCATTAATCAAATAGGCTATGACCGGGAGAATATCAATAACAGCGTCAACACGTCCGGAACTCAAAAGTTTTAATCCTTCACGCGTATTTTCAACATCGACAATCGTAATTTTCGGATAATGCGCCGCAATAATAGCTGAGATGCCATACCCTTGACCGATCGCGACCCGCTTTCCGTTCAACGCTTCCAATCCGGGGATAAAATCAATCGTTTTATTGGTCACGATGACATTAGGGAAAGAAGCATACGGTTTTGAAAAAAGGGCATACGGCTCTTTGTCGGAAGAGAGCGAAGTGCCAAGTGCAACATCCGCACTTTTTGTTTTAATCGCATCAAGCATCCAGTTCCAAGAGGGAGATGATACATATGCGGTATGCATACCTGTCCGTTTTACAATAAGTTTCCAAAAATCAACGGCTATACCTTGAAGGTTAAAATCATCATGATCCGAATAGAAATTAAATGGGGGCCACGTATCCGTAGAGGTATAACGGATCGTATTTATATGTAAGAAAGAGCGTTCATCCACACTCAAAGGAATAGATTGATCGGTAGTATCTTCATAAATAAATCCCTCAAAACGTTTTTCATCCTGAGGCAATCCCATCACTTTATAAATATCTGAAATACGACGGAATTTTTCCAACGTCATTGCACCTAGAGGCTCATTTCCCCGATAAGCAAGCTCTTTTAATACTTCACCTTCATAGATGAGACTCTCTTTCGATTTATGTTGTCCGTCGTAATGTTCTTTTATCAACTGTGCTGTTTCGGGAATATGGGCAAATGCGTATTCCCAACCCTTGAGCGTAGCGTCGACAAATGCACGAACTCTTTTTGGATGCTGATGAACTTCAGACCCCGTCGTAAATAAAATATCGCTGTAAAAATCAAATCCGTACGCTTCCGGATTAATAGCGTTGGTCTCTATCCCTTTTTCCCTGAGTACATACGGTTCATTGGAGATATAGCATGCCATCACATCGGTTTTGCCGTTCGCAATATCCATAGGGTTATAGCTGTGATCTAAAAATTTTAATTGATTTAGCGCTATTCCCTGTGAGTTGAGCATGGCTCGTACTGAGATGGTATCTTGAAAATCCCGTGTCATCATGACCCGTTTACCGATAAGATCACGCGGAGTTTTTATATCCAATGATTTCTTGGAAAGGAGAATAAACGGGGAACTTTGAAATATTGCGGCCAAAGCAACCACATCTTTCCCCTCCATCCGATCGATCAGCAGTGAAGATCTACCGATACCGTACGTACTCCGCCCTGCCATTACCTCATCAATAGCAAGTACTTTAGGATCGAATTTTTGGATTGAGACATCCAACCCGGCATCTTTATAAAAACCTTTATCTTTTGCGACATAATAGCCGGCAAATTGAAACTGGTCTGCCCATTGCAATTTAACCGATACCTTTTCCAATGGAGGCTGAGCATACAGCGCAGTGATAAAGAAAAATAAAATAAAGTAATAATTCTTCATCCTGTCGCCTTTCTTATATTTCCTTTAATAATAGAGTGTATTGCTTTAAGAATCCCTTTAGAAACTGTTTTTGGTATAATGGCGCAATTTATTTTATGGGATAGTTATGATTACGTTTGGCGATATGCTTTTAAAACTTCAACAATTTTGGAATGATCAAGGATGTGCGATTGTCCAGCCTTACGATATTGCCGCCGGTGCAGGAACCTTTCACCCCGCTACTTTTTTACGCTCGCTCGATTCCAAACCGTGGTCAGTCGCCTATGTCGCACCGAGCCGACGTCCGACAGACGGACGTTACGGAGAAAATCCGAACCGTTTGGGAAGTTACTATCAGTTTCAAGTGCTGATCAAACCGAGTCCGGAGAATATACAAGAACTGTATCTCAAAAGTTTGGAATATTTGGGACTTAATCTCAAAGATCACGATATCCGTTTTGTCGAGGATAACTGGGAGTCTCCGACTCTTGGAGCATGGGGACTGGGCTGGGAAGTATGGCTTAACGGTATGGAAGTCACCCAATTCACCTATTTTCAGCAAGTAGGGGGGGTCAGCTGTGATCCCGTCGCCGTCGAGATTACTTACGGTACAGAGCGTTTGGCTATGTATTTGCAAGGGGTCGATACCGTATTCGATATCGTATGGAGCGAAAACGTATTCGGAAAGACGCTATACCGCGATATTCACAAAGAGGGGGAAATCGAGTTTAGCAAATACAATTTCGAAATTGCCGATACCGCAATGCTCTTTGCCGAATTCGAAGCCAAAGCTGCCGAATGCAAACGATGCCTTGATGCGGAACTTCCTCTTCCGGCATACGATCTGTGCATGATGGCATCCCATACGTTTAATACTCTCGATGCACGTAAAGCGATCTCCGTCACGGAACGGGCAAACTACATCCTCAAAATCCGTGAACTAGCCCGCGGGTGTGCCGAGTTGTATAAGTCACAAGAAGAGGAAAGAAACCTCCGCGTAAAAGCCTGATGCAAACCCTCATCGGTCAAATCGATCGGATCATCTATCAAAATAACGGTTTCTTTATCGCCGCACTCAAAAGCGGAGATAAAATCAGTGCCCACTATTACGAAAGCGATGTCGACCATCTCGTAAATGCCGCTGTCACGCTCAAGGGTTCATGGGAAGAACATCGCCAGTATGGACGAACGTTTAAAGCCCACTCCCTTATCGTCAATCAAAACGAACTCTTCTTTTTTCTCAACCGCGTCGTCAAAGGGTTTACCAAAAAACTCACCGCCGAACTGATTGAAAAATACGGGACAGACGGACTGATCGATATTTTAGACAACGATATCGAGCGTCTCATGGAGATCAAAGGGATGAACGAAAAGCGTCTCCTAAAACTCTCTACCGGATGGAAACAGTTCCGTTCCATGCGTCTTTTAGGGGAGTTTTTAGCTCCATTCGGCGTCACTCCCGCTTTGCTTCGGCTGATTGCAGGGGCGATGAAAGAGGTAAAAGATCCTATCGAAGCGATCAAAAATAATCCGTACGGATTGATGCGTATCAACGGTATCGGGTTTAAAAAAGCCGATGAAATCGCACTCAACATGGGACTTAAAACGGATGATGACCGACGCATCCAGGCAGCCATGGAATACACTCTCGGCGAATACTGCGACCAAGAAGGAAACAGCTGTATCGAAAGAGACGCCCTGTTTCATAAACTCGATCAACTTTTATCACTCGGCCATCATGACCGGTACGATGAAGCACTCGACGATCGTCTGCGGGAAGGGAGCATTACACTTTTGCCCAGTTTAAAACTCTCCCCTACCCGTATCTACGAAGCTGAAATACTTTTAACTAATGAATTTAAACGTCGGGGTAAAAGCAAAAACGAGCCTCTCACGGATGATCTGGAAACATTTTTAAAGAGCCAATCTCTCACTCTCGGAGAACAGCAGTATTCGGCGCTGGAACTCATCAATCAAGGGTGCGGATTAATCTTTCTCGTCGGGTATGCCGGGACAGGGAAAAGTACTACGGCAAAAGCGCTTCTCGATCTCCTATGCACCCGTTATGATCCAAACCTCATCATGACCTGTGCACTCAGCGGAATCGCTTCTCAGCGGATACGTGAACGCAGCGGTTATCAAAGTGCCACGATCCAAAGCTTATTGGTGAAATTCGAATCACAAGACACTATGCCCTATAAAGTGATTCTCATCGATGAAGCATCGATGATCAATTCGCTCCTCTTTGCACGACTGATAGCAAAAGTAGAGAGGGATGCAACCGTCATTATCGTCGGTGACGATGCACAGCTCCCACCGATCGGTGCAGGCAGCCCACTTAGTGATGCGATTGCCCTCAAACTAGCACCTACAGTGATGTTGACCCAAATCTATCGCCAACGCGAAGAACAAGCAATCGCCCTCATCGCCAACGATATACGCAAAGGAATGATCCCCCCCTATCAGGACGAGTATGAAGACTTTACTTTTATCCCTGTCGAACTTTCCAATCGCCATGCCCTCAAAAATATGTTGAGCGGTACGGAATACGACGAAGCAATCCATACTCAAAACCACAACCTTTTGGCTGCAGTTGCCGAAGTGACACTGCAATATCTGCCTCTATCGCGTGAAAAGCTCCAAACCAAACAGATACGTGAATACCTCAACGCGTTTCAGGTGATCTCTCCGATGCGCGGAAATACTTTGGGAGTTGACAATCTCAACCTGCTCCTCCAAAATTATTTTAATCCGAATCCAAAAAAGAAAATCACTACCTTCAAAGGGGAATTTCGGCTCCACGATAAAGTGGTTCATACCAAAAATGAAAATATTCTCTCCTACACGCCTGAAGGTTTTAAAAGTGGGGAAGAGCCGATTGAGAGAAGAATTTTCAACGGTATGTGCGGATTGATCTTTCGCCTCGACGAAGAAGAAGAGCTCTGCTATGTCTTTTATCCCAATGAAGAGCTGATTGTCCAATACAAATACGAGCAAATCAGTGAATTTCTCAATCTCTCCTATGCCCTGAGTGTCCATAAAGTACAAGGGATGGAATACGAGAGGGTCGTAATGGTTATGAGTTTTTCTCACCATATCATGCTTAACACCAAACTCCTCTACACGGCATTGACACGGGCAAAAGGGCATTGTATCGTGATCGGGGAATCCGGTGCGTTTGAATCGGCGTGCAGGCGGCTCGAACAGTCCAAACGTTCAACCGTTATGCAAGAAATAAATTAGATATTGGAAAAAAAATTTCCTTTATTTTTATGTGCTACAATTATAAATCTAATCCAAAAAACACAAGGATTCACCATGAAAACACTCATTCTTTCCACAATCGTTGCCACATCTGTCATGGGAGCTTCCCTCATCGATGAAGCAAAAACAGCTGGGTTGAAACCGATTCCTGCCAATCCGAAAGCACTTGAAAAGCTCACTTCAAATCCTAAAAATCCGACCACTTCAGCGAAAGTGGAACTGGGAAAAATGCTCTATTTTGATCCTCGACTTTCTAAAAGCGGTTTGGTCAGTTGTAATACCTGTCATAACCTTGCTATCGGCGGAACAGACGGTATGAGTGCCGCAATCGGCCATAAATGGACAGCTAATCCGCACGGTTTGAGTTCACCGACAGTATACAATGCCGTATTCTATAGCCAACAATTCTGGGATGGACGCAGCCCGCATCTCGAAGACCAAGCCCAAGGACCGATCCAAGCCGGACCTGAAATGGCTGCCCCGAAAGATTTCGTAACCGGTGTTGTCAACTCAATGCCTGAATACGTCAAAATGTTCCAAAAAGCATACGGAAAAGATGTCAAAATCACATTTGAAAAAGTAGCCGATACGATTGCGGTATTCGAGCGCACTCTTGTAACCCCTTCACGCTATGATGATTTCCTAAGCGGCAACAAAAAAGCGCTTACATCTGCAGAGCAAAAAGGGCTTAAAACCTTTATCGACAAAGGGTGTACAACGTGTCATAACGACATCGCTCTAGGTGGGACGATGCAAGCTTTCGGTGTTGTAGCACCGTATAAATATATGAACGTAGGGGACTTCAAAGGGGATAAAAACGGAATGGTCCGTGTACCGACATTGCGTAACGTAACTCAAACTGCGCCATATTTCCATAACGGTCAAATGGCAACACTTCCTGATGCGATTAAAGAGATGGGTCGTATCCAACTCGGTGTTAATTTGAATGACGAAGAAATCGCATCAATCCAAACATTTTTAAAATCACTCGACGGCAGAAAACCGACGATTATTTATCCGATGCTTCCGGCATCCACCGCGACTACGCCTAAAGTGGACGTCGTAAATAACTAATTTATTTTAATACGCCATCGGAATGCATCCCGGTTGGCTACGTTAACACTGGGTTTCGCTCAGCGCGAAGCCCACGCGCAGTCACCGCGCTTTTTTCCTCATCACTCACATTTAATTCCCTCAAACTCTTTTTGATACTCTGCGCAATCACTCATCGGTATCTGTAAAATTTGAGGATTTTTTTGCGGGTCTAACCACCCGAGCAGCTCTTTGAGCGGTGCTTCCTCCATTGCCGTACATCCGGATGTCGGGCGATGATCACTGTGGTTGAGATGGATAAAGATACACGAACCTCTCCCTTTTTCCCCCGTCGTGTTATATCCGATTACTGCTCCGTTACGGTATACCTCATCATTACGGCGCATCGTTTCAAAACTTTTCGGAAGATTGCGCGGATCAAGAAAAGCAAATGTGTTGTAACGAGAGTCTTCAACGTCATCAACACAGATCAGTTTGTCATCAGCATAATAATAGGGCATCAACCCATTGGGATGTTCATCGTAGCCAAATGCAGAACTGATCCTAAATACCCCTGCAGGAGAACGGCCATCCCCCTCATTTTTTAGAGGTGTTTTTCCACTCGCATACCCTAACCCGCTTCGACCCAATGTAACCGGAATTTTTTCGCCGATTTTCTCCCAAGCCGTATGTTTCTCATATCGCTGCATCGTCGCAGCAGTCGAGTTTAGCTCAGGGGAAAGCACCACTATTAATTGTTCCGAAGCATGAAGGGTGAAAAAGAAAAAAGAGCTAAAGAAGATTGGAATTGTTTTTAACATAGCATTGTCTTAGTTTATTTTAAAGTTAGGTAGTATAGCATATTGAAAATCGCAAGAGTGAGGCACTGATGACAATTACCGTTCGTAAAGCATCTGAGGCGGATATTGACATTATTGCCCAAGCATTAATCGAGGGTTCGCGTGGCGGGAAGAAGATCGGATTGTTTGATTTGGTCTTTAATACCTCGGATAATGAGTTACTCCTCGGACATCTAAAACGTTTAGCCCTCACGACAACCAAAAGTTACTGTCATTTCTCAAACTTTTTTATTGCGGTTAGCGGTGCAACTACCGTAGGTACGATTTGCGGCTATGAACCCCGTATCGCAACCCACGAAATCTTTTCAAAAGCACTCGAAGAGATCGGATTTGACGAAACCTACCACGAACGTATCGCTGCCTATCTGCTGTGCGAAGGGGATGTCGACAACAAAACCTTTGTACTTGATTTTATGTTGGTCAAGCCGGAATTTAAAACCATCGATGTATTCAAAGAACTGATCAGTAAAAGTATGCTTACCGCGCGCTTAAAAGGGTACCGTAAAGTTCAAACCTCCGTCGAAATCGGCATGGTAGAGACAGAGATGATCTTCAAAAAACTTGGTTTCGAAGTGATTGATGAAAAACGAAGTGAATACTACAAAGAACAGTTCGACCGTCCCGGTATTATGCGTCTTCAGATGATACTGTAAGGATTTCCCATAGAATATGGAATTTTAGGGTTACTCCCGCCGCTCATTGCTATCCTTCTCGCCCTCTTCAGCCGTTCCGTTTTTATCGCTTTAGTAATGGCCGTTCTCGCGGGCGAGTTTATCATTGCAGGCTTTCACCCTATCGATGCACTTGTTTTAACGGCTGAGCGTTTTGGTGGATTGCTCAGTGAAGGGTGGGTGCTCAAAACACTCGCGTTTGCCATCATGGTCGGCTCTGTCATGGCACTCATAGAGCGAAGCGGAGGTGTGGACGGACTGGTCCATGAACTGAGCGTCAAACGTTCCTGGGTGAACAGCAAACGGGGTGCACTCATGCCCAGCTTTATCGCCGGTATTATCGTTTTTATCGAGTCATCCATAACCTCTCTCGTTGCCGGAGCGATCGGACGCCCTTTTTGCGACCGATACGGTATCAGCCGTGCCAAACTGGCATTTGTCTGCGACTCCACCTCTGCACCGGTATGTTCGCTCATCCCGCTAAATGGATGGGGAGCCCTTTTACTGGGACTCATCGGAGGACAAATCACGGCCGGACTGATCGGAGGTGAGAGCGCAACATGGCTCGTTCAGTCGATAGCTTTTAATTTCTACGCATTCGTTGCCCTGATCATTACCTTTATTGCCGTTTGGTTTGAAATCGATATCGGACCGATGCGTAACGCAGCCATTGTTCCCCCGAATACTATAGAATGCGAGGATGAGAGAGGTCACTTTGGGCTCTTTTTATGGCCGATGGTATGGATGATCGGAGGGGTTATCGCGTTCATGGTCATCACCGGAGGAGGAGATATTCTCAAAGGGTCCGGTTCAACCTCGATTTTTTATACCCTCATTATTACACTGATACTTATGTGGGGATATTATCGATTTAAAAATGCTCTTACGTCCCATGATTTTTTTTCAGCCTCACTGAAAGGGGCAAAAGCAATGGCTCCGATTGCCGCTATTTTACTGTTTGCTTTTGCCATCGGCGGAGTCAGTTCGGATATGGAAGTAGGCAAATATCTGGCCTCTTTTATCGGAAGCTATTTGCCTTCGGCCTATTTAGGCGGAGCCATTTTCGTTCTGGCGGCAATTATCGCATTTGCAACCGGTACAAGCTGGGGAACGTTTAGTATTATGCTCCCTATCGCCGTTCCATTGGCCGTCGGACTCGATGCACCCGTTGCACTCTGTATGGGTGCCGTCATTTCAGGGGGGGTTTTCGGCGATCATTGCTCCCCTATCTCCGATACCACGATTATCTCTTCGATGGCATCGGGATGCGAAGTGGGTGAACATGTCCGAACTCAACTCCCATACGCCCTTATTGCAGCCGGTATATCCTTTATTTTATTTGTACTTTTTGGAATCGCACTAACATGACCAAAGCAAAACTCCTTTTACTCGAAGACGACCCGAATCTTTCTGAGAGTGTCAGCGAATATCTCGAAGAGCAAGGATTTAACGTCGTATGCGTTTACGATGCCTCTTCCGCCGAAGACATTTTATATGAGCAAAAATTTGACTTGTTGCTCCTGGATGTAAACGTTCCCGGCGGAGACGGATTTTCCCTTCTTAAGGCAAACCGGAAAGAGGGAAATACCACACCGGCGATCTTTATCACATCCCGCAATGCCATGAGCGATGTCGAAGAAGGTTTCGAGAGCGGTGGGGACGATTACATCCGTAAACCGTTTGCCCTCAAAGAGTTATTATTACGGATTCAAACGATCTTGAAACGCAACTTTTACCATAATCCGACCGATGCCCTTACCCTCGCCGAGGGAATCACCTATGACATCGAGAATCAAGTCCTCACGGTTGAGGGACAAGTGCAAAATCTCCAGCTGAAAGAGCATAAACTTCTCAAACTTTTTATCCAGCACCGCAATGAGCTCCTCTCACATGAAGTCATCATGGAACATCTATGGGATTATGATGAAACCCCTAGTGACGGAAGCTTACGCACCTACATCAAAACGCTCCGCAAACTCCTCGGAAAGGATTCCATTGTCAGCCACAAGCGCCTCGGGTATCAATTTCGCTAAATACCGTACCCTCAAAAGCTTTCTAATCCTGTATGGGATCATGTCTGTTTTGATCCTGGCGCTGATCGGGGTCCTCTATTTTCAATACGCCAAAGCCGTGATGCTCTCATCCCAGCGCCTCGCGATGCAACTCGAATCGGAAAGTTATGTCCCAAAACTCAAAGCGTGGCTCGAACACGACCGCGATCTCAAAACCTTTCCGAAAGATTTGGCCTACACGACCGCACTCTACGGATACGATCAAAAACCCATCGTTTCTCGTCTGCATAATAGTACTCCAATCGATTTCAAAGAAAATATCTACCTTTCAAGCAAACACATTTATCTGATCGTTCCTCTCTCACCCTACGGGATGGGGGAGTATTATCTGATTTTTGAAACCCAAGACGACGGGCTGTGGCGTCAACAAACGCTTGAAATCACCCTTACATTCGGAACGCTCTTATTTTTGATGCTCGTCGGTATGGGATATTTTCTCTCTCGTTTGATTCTGCGTCCGATGAACGAGGCGATAGCCCTGCTCGATGATTTTATCAAAGACACCACCCACGAACTCAATACTCCCGTCAGTGCAATCCTCACAAACATCGAATCGCTGGAAGTCAACGATCTCCCCCCCTCGGCACAAAAAAAGATCAAACGAATTGAAATCGCTTCACGCACCATCTCGACCCTGTATGACGATCTCACCTATCTGATCCTCAATCACGACCTCTCCGTGCAGGATGTACAACTCGACCTCAGCCACCTTTTGCACGAACGGTTAGAGTACTTTCGCCACCGAATCGAGCAAAAAAAGATCGCATTGCAGTTGTCCGTAGATCCATCCGTATTTTTAACGATCGATCATACCAAAGCGACCCGTGTCATCGATAATCTCCTCTCGAACGCAATCAAATATAACCATATGGGAGGGACTATATCGATTACTCTTCGTGATGGGGTTCTATGTGTCGAAGATAACGGTATCGGTATCCCCGATGCGATGATCGAACGGGTATTCGAGCGCTATACACGCGCCGATAAAAGTGTCGGAGGATTTGGGATCGGATTGAACATCGTCGCGATGATTGCCAGAGAGTACAACCTGAATATCACGATCGAATCGGAGGAGAAAAAAGGGACGAAGATATGCGTAACGTGGTCCTCATAAATCCCTAAAAATAATATTTATTCGCTATAATCTAACTAATGTGCCTCATGGATTTTTCATCAAAGGTCAAACTATGCAGCGTCGGTATCGTGAGAAAGACATATTATGACTTTCAACTCATTATTTTTCCTTCGCAGTATTCTCAAACACCCCCTCTTCCGCTATACCCTTCTGGCGTATCTGAGTATCGTCTTTCTTGTAGCTTGGGGGATTTATCAACGGGAATATCAACTTAAATTAGCACAGATCGATGCCCAGCTGTTGGAAGCGATTTATGCGACGGATAGCACGTTTGGACGCAGTAACGTAGACAAATACACTAAAGACATCCCTCCCTCTCCACAACAATTTCAACAAATGATTCGTGATGCCAACACGTTGGCAGGGCAACTTCAGGCCTCTTATATTTATATCGTTGTCAAAGACAAGGACGGAGGATATTACTTTACCATTTCCAATGAGCACGATGACGATCGTGCAAAGGGACTAGGAGTCAAATTTTGGGAACGTTATGACGAACCTGCCCCTGAACTTATCCAGGCATTTCAAACCAACACGTTAGCATTTAGTCCTATATACACTGACAAATGGGGGACATTTCACTCGGTTTTCGTACCGATGGTCTCCCCTCAGGGAAAAACCTATGTTGTGGGAGCCGATATCGCGGTCGAATACATCCGAACACTCCTGCTGAATGTCTTATTCCTGACCCTCGGCATCGCACTGCTCTTTCTTCTTGTACTGATCCCTACGATCGTCTTGCTTCAACGCTACAACAAAACAAAAGAGCGCGAAGCACTCAATCATCACAACATGCTCATACAGCAAAAGCTTCAGCAACAACTCAATCATCAAATTGCATTTGAACAAGCGCTTATCGATACTATCCCCTATCCTCTTTTTTACAAAGGGAGCGATTGCCGCTTTATCGGCGTTAATAAAGCGTATGAAGAGACATTCGGAATATCTCGAGACTACCTCATCGGCAAGCAGGTCTTGGATTTAGAGTATCTTCCGATGGAAGATCGGATTGAATATCAAGCCGAAGATGAACGGATCATTCAAACCATCGGAACCTCCCACAAAGAGATGATCATCCCTTTTAGCGACGGCAAAAATCATCAGACCCTGTATTGGGTTCGAGGATTTGCAGACCCGGACGGAGCACCGGCAGGATTGATCGGTGCAATCGTCGATATCTCTGAACTCATCGAGGCAAGGGAAGCGGCCCATGCCGCGATGCGGGTAAAAAGCGAATTTTTAGCCAACATGAGCCATGAAATCCGAACGCCTATGAATGCCATCATCGGTATGACCGAATTGGCACTTAAAGGCAACCTGCCTGAAAAAGAGCGGCGGTTTATTACCAAAGCTTCCGAAGCTTCCCATCTGCTGCTTGATATCATCAACGATATTCTCGATTTTTCCAAAATTGAAGCCGGAAAACTGCACATCGAATCGATCCCTTTTAATCTAGAGGAACTTGTTGTTTCGGTTATCGATATGATCGGGATGCGGGCACAGCAAAAAGGGATCGAGCTTTTAGTCAATTTAGAAAATGATTTTGAAAAAAGTTACAGAGGCGATCCTTTACGCATCAAACAAGTTCTCCTGAATCTCGTCTCCAATGCGGTTAAATTTACCGCACAGGGAGAAGTGGTCATTAAAATACGCTCACTCTTGACTGAGACTACAGCCCCTACGCTTCGATTTGAAGTCAAAGATACGGGAATCGGAATTTCACCGGAAGAGCAGACGTTGCTCTTTAGGGCATTCACCCAAGCCGATATGTCCACAACCCGTAAATTCGGCGGTACAGGACTCGGATTGGCAATCGCCAAACAACTCGTTACCTTGATGGGAGGAACCATCGGTTTCGAAAGTCAGCACAATGCAGGGAGTACCTTTTGGTTTGAAATTCAACTTCCGAGCGAGCACTTTGAAAATACCGAAGCGCATACTCCGAGCATTCCCCGTCTGAACGTTTTAGTCGTCGATGACAACGAAACCGCACGGGAAATTTTTCATGAGATGCTTTCACGCTTCGGAATCGAGAGCGCCATCTGCCAAAACGCGGATGAAGCGTTACAGTTACTGGACGGAGGGTTCAGTGCCGACATTGCAATATTGGATTGGAAAATGGAAGGGATCGACGGAGTCGAGCTCTATCATCGTATCAACGAACGCTATTCGCGTCAAATCACTTCGATCATTATGGTCACAGCTTATGAAAAAGAAGAGCTCGTGGCAGAATTCGGAATCGATCTGCCTGAGAAAATACTCATCAAACCGATCACTCCCTCTCATCTGTTCGATACCCTCATCGAAATTTACGGACATGCCCAACTATCACCTCAGCACCCCAATCCTCAGCAATCAGAAGAATTTTCCGGCTCGCTTAACGGACTATCTGCATTGCTCGTAGAAGACAACGAAAGCAATCAAGAGGTTGCGTATGAAATTTTGACACAGGCGCATATCATCGTTTCCATCGTCTCCAACGGGCAAGAGGCGCTCGATTGGCTTGCTCACCATCCGACTCCGGATGTTGTCTTGATGGACTGCCAAATGCCGGTAATGGACGGATACGAAGCGACTCGGCGCATTCGCAGCAATTCCTCACTCCCTCATATACCGATTATCGCGATGACAGCCAATGTTTTGGATGGAGATGAAGAGAGCTGCCGTCAAGCCGGTATGGACGGTTACATCACCAAGCCCATTGATTCAACAAAATTGTTTCAGGAAATTGCACACCATTGCCACATCGCCCTTATAGAGAAATCACAGACTGCTGAATCTGCGCTAAACGTCTATCCTATCGATGGAATAGAGAGTGAAATCGCCATTAAACGCATCGGCGGCAATACACAACTCTACCATCGGCTATTAAAAAAATTCTATGCTGAAAACAAAGATTTCCGTGAACGCTACTTCTCTTCGGAACGTAATTCGCCCGATACGCAAAAACGGCTTTGTCATACCCTTAAAAGTGTTGCCGCTATGCTCGGTATGACCTATTTGACCCAACTTTCCCGTGAAGCGGAACTATCGGATCATCCCATTAACCGAGACAATGATGTGCTTGAAAATATCGACAATGAGATACAACGTCTCGGTTCGCTTATCCATACCATACCCGAGGAACAATCCGTAGCCGAATCCATTGTGATTTCCGACTCCATATTGGACACACTGCTTCAAAAACTGCGAAATGCTGACGCAACGGCCTATGATGATGCCGCTATTTTGCACAATGCATCGGATGCGGAATTAAGAGACGCATATGAGTTTATTCAACGCTTCGAATTTGACAAGGCGGCCCGTCTAATCGAACACATACTCCACAAGGAAACCACATGATCCCCTATACTCCCGAAACGATCCTCATCGTTGATGATTCTCCCGAAAATTTAATGGTTTTAAGCGAAATTCTCAAACCTTTTTACAAAGTCAAAGTAGCGACAGGAGGGACAAAAGCGCTCAATCTCATCGCGTCCGGAGATATCCCGGATCTGATTCTTTTGGACATCATGATGCCGGATATCAGCGGATACGATGTCTGCAAAAAACTCAAAAATGACCCCATGACGCGCAACATCCCGATCATCTTCGTCACAACACTGAGTGATTATACAAATGAGGAAGAAGGGCTACATCTCGGAGCGGTAGACTACATCACCAAACCGGTCAACTCTTCCATCGTACTAGCCCGTGTCAATACCCACATTACGCTTTTGAGAAATCAGCATAACCTCGAACAAAAACTTCAAGAGCGGACCGAAGAGATCGTCCTTACACGCATGGAAGTCATTCGCCAGCTCGGACGTGCGGCAGAGTTCAAAGACAACGAAACCGGAACCCATATCTTGCGAATGAGTGCCTATGCAAAACTGATCGCTCAAAAAATTGGACTCGACAACGCCCGCACCGAACTCATCTATCTCTCAGCGCCGATGCATGATATCGGCAAAATCGGAACTCCGGATGCCGTTTTGCAAAAGCCGGGATCTCTAACGCCCGAAGAGTGGGAAGTGATACGCAAACATCCGAATCAAGGAGCCGATATTATCGGGAATCACCATTCCTTGCTGCTTCAAACGGCCCGGATTGTTTCGCTGACCCATCATGAACGATTTGACGGAACCGGATATCCAAACGGAATCAAAGGATATGATATTCCGCTCGCAGGCCGGATCGTCGCCATAGCCGATGTGTTCGATGCGCTCACGTCGCGACGGCCGTATAAAGAAGCTTGGAGTATTGAGCGGGCGGTTGAATACCTGCAGGATCAAAAAGGGAAACATTTTGACAGTGAGCTAGTAGATATATTCTTGCAACATATGGATGATATCAAAGCCATCATGACGCAGTTTAAAGATTAGTGTTACAGCGATGCCAAAACATCCTGCTTAGGGACAAATACCTGCTCAAATATCTCTTTTGCCGTTTTCCAGCGGTTCTCTTTGGAATTGAGCATAATGATCAAACAATCCCTGTCCTCTTTCTTGGCTCGGGCGATCAAGCACGGCCCCGCTTTTGAGGTATACCCCGTTTTCACTCCCACAGCATATTCATACTGGTTAAGAAGCTGATTGTGGGTATGGGCGACAAATTTCCGACCGCTGTTGAGCGAGTAATATGTATGCTGATTTAGGCGGGTAATGTCATTAAATACAGGATTTTTGATAGCGTATTCCGCCAAAGTAAGAAGATCTTGAGGTGTAGAGTGATGATTCCCGATGTCAAATCCGCACGGGTTTGTAAAAACGGTATTCACCATGCCGATACTTGCGGCTTTGGCATTCATCATCTCTTTGAAATATTCGACCGAGCCTCCGACCGCTATTGCAATGGCCATTGCCGCATCGTTATCTGATTTAATCAGTGCCGCTTTGATCAAATCGTCCAATGCGAAGACTTCTCCCTCTTTGTACCCTGCTTTGGTAGGCTCAACTTGTAGCATCTCTTTCGTAATAACGACAGAGCGGTTTAAATCTCCCTGTTCTATCGCCAATATGGCCGTCATGATTTTGGTCAGACTTGCCGGCTGAACTTCACGCAGCGCCTCTTTGGAATAGAGTATCTCATTGCTCGTAAGATTTTTGACCAGCAGTGCTTCGACATTTAATTTATCCAGTTTTTCAGCATCGATATCGGCATATAAAGCGGTGACAGAGAGAAGAAAAAAGAAAAATAATGATTTGAACATTCCGTCCCTTTGTTATGATGGGCAATTATGGCTAAAAACGGTAAATAAACCCGAACAATAATGGAGGAAATCTTATGTCAGATAGAGAGGGTGTGAACAACTGAAACGTATTGGAAAGAAGATAACCCCCGCCTAAGCGGGGAGAGAGACAAAAACATTAGCGTTGGCTACGACAGCTCGCAGCAGCTAAAAAGGCTTATTTCAATCCTGCAACATAATCCGCAAGAGATTTCATATCACTCTCCGACAACGTAGCCGTTTGCCCTTTCATGATAGCACCCATCCCTTTGGTATTGCGGGTTCCGGCTTTGTAGCCTTTGAGGGCATCAAGCACTTTATCCGATTTCCATCCGGCAATCACTTCTGATTTACCCAAAGCCGCTTTTTCCGCTTTAGCACCGTGACACGCCGCACATTTTTGAAACAAAGCACCGCCCTCAGCGGCGCTCAACATAGCTGTAAGTCCAAGAATCGCAATTAACGTTTTCATTTTTTATCCTTTTAGTAACCCGTTCGCCCTGAGCCAGTCGAAGGGTAAAATTTTGTAAGTTCATGGTTCGACATGCTCACCACGAACGAGACGATATTTAATTATCCGCAAGAAGGGACATTTCCGCTATCAGAACCGTATTGTTTGGCAAAATCGCCGACATCTTGAATTTTGTCTTTCATATCCGGATTGGTTAAAATCGGTGCCGCCGCAGGGAATTTGTCACCGTACTCTTTAATAAATCCTTTTGCATTATCCGCAAACAAATCTTCCCACTCCGAAACCGTATGTTCCGCGGCAAATTTGACCCCGTTCATCCCGAATTTCGCTTTGAACACTTTAAGATAGACTTTTTGGCCAGATGCAGCGTCCGCTTGTGCCATAGTGGCAGTGAGTGCCGCAGCAGCAAGCAACAAAAGAAACTTTTTCATAATCAACTCCTTGTTTAGGGATTCTCTTTCGAGATTCCCTTTTGATGAGAGCAGTATAAAAAGTTATTGTGAAGGGATTGTGGAGTGTATTAAAAATTTTGGAGACGATCGATCAATCCGGAAATTTCTTTCTCTTGTTCATACAGAGCGAAGCTTTTACGGACATAAGCCTGAAGAAGGAGTTTGATATCATTGTTTCCGTAAAATTCAAAATCCTGTTTCATCTGCTCGCTCAAAAAACGGGCAAAATCTTCCTCTACATCAATGTCATAACGTTTGGCATTAAGAGTGAGGGTTATTTTGGTCTTCATCCAAGCAAGCTTTCGATTTTTGAAACGATTGCTTCGATTTCCGCATCTTTGGCGGCGAGTTCATCACCGTACATTTTGATCTCTTCATCTTTAGAAGCAAGGGCACCGTGCAGACGTTGAATCTCAGCATCTTTACTTTGTTCATTACTGCGGCTCAACGTACTTTCGCTTCGAAGTGTTTCGAGCTCGGCCTGAAGCGCAGTTTGTTTTTCAATCAAATCCGTAACAAGTGTGGCCAATTTTTCCAATGGTGTAGGATTAAATAACATGATTAACCTTGGGGTATAGAGTCTTGTTATAATTCTAACACAGTTTAGCTCAGGATGCAGGCATAGCCCATAAAATGTGGGCTATAATCTGCCCGTGAATATCTGAAAAGAAGCATCCATGTTTACGCGTAAAAGGAGTTCTTATGTTACTGGCGGATCTCATCGGAACGTTACAATTGGCCATCGGTCCGGTCATTCTTATTTCCGGAATCGGCTTAATCATTTTGAGCCTCACTAACCGCTTCGGACGCATCGTCGACAGGACGCGTCAACTCTCCGTTGAGTACCGCAGCTCTTCAGGTACAGATCTTGAGCGCATATTATCGGAACTGAAAATCCTCTCTTTGAGAGCAAAAATCATTAGAAATAGCAACTTTCTGGCCGTCCTGAGTGTTTTACTCGTTTCATTTATCATCATCGCTCTGTTTGGATCGGCACTGTATCATTTTAATATGACGTATCTCCTCATAACCTTGTTCATCGCGAGTATCATCAGCTTGATCCTCTCGCTCTTTTTGTTCATATACGACCTTGATCTCTCCCTGAAGGCACTTTGGATTGAGCTTCCGGAAACCATAGCCCTCAAAGAGTCTATCAATTGTAAACCATAATGACAACAGGTTTTCCGCTATAATTCGGCTACTATAAACTAAACTATTTCAGGGTCATTCATTGCCGGTTTTTAAAGTCCATACTCCCTACCAACCTGCCGGTGATCAGCCCATTGCCATCGACGCGCTTAGCAGCGGTATCAAAAACGGTGAACGCTATGTCGCCCTCGAAGGGGTTACGGGCAGCGGTAAAACCTACACGATGGCGAAGGTGATCGAAAGCGTTCAGCTGCCGACCATCATCATGACCCATAATAAGACATTGGCGGCACAGCTCTACAGCGAATTCCGCTCGTTTTTCCCCGAAAATCATGTCGAGTATTTCATCAGCTACTACGACTATTATCAGCCCGAAGCCTATATCCCCCGCCAGGATTTATTTATCGAAAAAGACAGTTCCATCAACGATGAACTGGAACGGCTGCGCCTCTCGGCTACCGCCAATCTTCTTAGCTATGACGACGTCATTGTCGTCGCTTCCGTCTCCGCCAACTATGGGCTTGGGGATCCTGAAGAGTACGAGAAGATGGTGCAGGTCGTAAGTATCGGCGATGAGATCAGCCAGAAGAAACTCCTATTACGCCTCGTCGAGATGGGATATGCCCGCAATGATAGCTATTTTGACGGAGGTCACTTTCGGGTCAACGGCGAAGTGGTCGATATCTATCCCCCCTACTGGCAGGATCAGGCACTGCGAATCGAATTTTTCGGGGATGAAGTGGAACGTCTTGCTCTGTTCGAACCGCTGAAGAATTCTGTGGTTGAGAGCATTCAAACTATCACTATCTACGCTACAAGCCAGTTTGCCGTCGGGCAAGAGAAACTCTCCCGCGCCATCAAACGGATCGAAGACGAGCTGGGAGAACGGTTGGCTGAACTCGACAAGCAGGGGAAAATCGTCGAAGCTCAGCGTCTCAAACAGCGATGCGAGTTTGATCTTGAAATGCTGCAAGCGACGGGGATGTGTAAGGGGATCGAAAACTACTCCCGCCATCTGACCGACAAAAAACCGGGTGAAGCCCCCTATACGCTCCTCGATTATTTTGCCCTCCATCACGACAAATATCTCATTATCGTCGATGAGAGCCATGTCAGTCTCCCTCAGTTTCGGGGAATGTTTGCCGGAGACCGAAGCCGGAAAGAGGTACTCGTCGAATACGGGTTCCGACTTCCGAGCGCATTGGACAACCGTCCGTTGATGATCGATGAGTTTATGAACAAAGCACCCCACTATATGTTCGTCTCGGCGACCCCTTCCGCACAGGAACTCGATGTCAGCACCACCCTCGCCCATCAGATCATCCGACCGACCGGACTGCTCGATCCGATCATCACCATCAAGCCCTCTGAAAATCAGGTGGAAGATCTGCATGACGAGATCAAAAAAACGGTTGCTCTCGGCGATCGTGTCCTTGTCACGGTACTCACCAAAAAAATGGCCGAAGCCCTCACCAAATACCTCGCCGATCTGGGGATCAAAGTGCAGTATATGCATTCCGAGATCGATGCGATAGAACGCAACCAGATCATTCGGGGGCTTCGTGTCGGAGACTTTGACGTCCTTATCGGAATCAACCTTTTACGAGAAGGGCTTGATCTTCCCGAAGTAAGCCTTGTCGCGATTTTGGATGCCGATAAAGAGGGATTCTTACGCTCTGAAACCGCTCTGATCCAAACCATCGGCCGTGCGGCTCGGAATGAACACGGACACGTCATTTTATACGCCCAAAAGATTACGGGATCGATGGAACGTGCAATCGGTACCACGACCAAACGGCGTGCTATACAAGAAGCCTATAATACGGAACACGGGATCACGCCGACAACAACCAAACGCTCTCTCGATGAAAATCTCAAACTCGAAGATGTAGGCGATCTCTACAACCGCTCTAAAAAGGCGAAAACACTTCCTGCTGCGGAACGGAAAAAACTGATCGAAGAGTTGAATCTCAAAATGAGAGAAGCGGCTAAGAAATTGGAGTTTGAAGAGGCGGCACGGCTGCGAGATGAAATAGCAAAAATTCGTAAGTTATAACTCTCTGTACTTTTCTGTTTAGCCAGAAAAGTACCAAAAGAGCATACCATAATCCAAAAACGCACGCTCCTCTCGGCACTGCTGCCTTCGGAGCTACTCTATGTATTGGATTATGGGAATCAATTAAAAAAAAGGAATGATTTTATTATGGATGATATGTTAAAAAACCTCGCAACGTATGGATATCTCGTTGTATTCCTATATTCTCTAGGCGGAGGAATGGTTGCCTTGATCGGTGCGGGTGTACTCAGTTTTATGGGAAAAATGGATTTATCCCTTTCGATAGCAATCGCTTTTGCCGCTAACTTTATCGGAGACTCCCTCATGTTTTACATGTCCCGCTATCACAAAAAAGAGATGATGGAACATTTCCGAAAACACCGCCGAAAACTGGCCTTTTCGCACTTGCTTCTCAAACGGCGCGGTTCATGGATTATTGTCATCAAGAAATTTATCTACGGGCTTAAAACACTTGTTCCTCTCGCTATCGGTTTGACGAAATACGATTTTTGGAAATTCAGCGCCTATAATGCTCTCGGTGCGGCAATCTGGGCTGTTGTCGTCGGAGGAGGAAGCTATCTTTTCGGGGGAGCGTTAATCGAGGGATACAATGTGATTGCGGATAAACCGTATTTGGCACCGGTAATGCTCATTGTTATTGGCGGAAGCGTATGGTTCTATCTCTCTGCAGCTACTAAAAAATAAAGGGAAAAAAAGGTGGATGGGGAAGAGGGATTCGAACCCCCGAATGACTGGACCAAAACCAGTTGCCTTACCGCTTGGCGATACCCCAATGTGAGAGTGGGATTTTAAAAAAAATCCCCTTAAAAAAGATTAAAATGAGCGTGCCCATTTTAGTCTGTACTATTCGTTAGAATACTAATTTTTCATCCGTTTTCGGAGTCTCTTCCTGAGTTGCATCCGGAGCGGCAGAGGTATCAGTGAAATTTTCACTGCCGTTTTGATCCGTTGGAGCTTGATACACTCCCGCAGGGAGATCAAAAGAACGTTTGGTATCAGGATAGATTCGCAATAAATCTTCGTAGTAATAACGGAAAACAGGGGCTGCTGCACGTCCGCCGGTTTCACTGCGGCGCATCGGCGTATTATCATCATGTCCAAACCATACTACCGTCTCAACAGTAGGGGAATACCCCGCAAACCATGCATCAACGTTTTTGTTGGTAGTTCCGGTTTTACCCGCTATCTCTATCCCTCCGACACGTGCTCCCGTCCCCGTACCGCGAGTAACGACGTCTTTTAGAATCGAAGTCATCAGATAAATCTGCTGAGGAGTATCAACCTGACGGCTCTTATTTTCATACCGAAGGGTTTGTCCGGTCGGAGTAATAACCTCACGTATCAATATCGGGTTCGTCAAAGTCCCTCCGCTGGCAAACATCGTGTAGTATTTTGCCAGATCGATCGGAGAGATGGAAATTGTCCCCAATGCAATAGAAAGGTCAGGCGGTAAATTTTCGCTAATGCCTAAACGTCTCAAACCTTCAATAACTTTTGAGAATCCCATATCACTGACCATATTGATCGTCGCCAAGTTACGGGAATGGGTTAATGCATCACGAATCGTAACCATCCCTTTGTATTCATTCTTATAGTTTTTTGGCTGCCATGTTTTTTCTTCACCGTCGTCGCCTGCATACGTATAGGTGCGGGCAATATCCGGAACCATTGATGCCGGAGACATACCGCTGTCCAATGCAACCTGATAAAGGAATGGTTTGAATGCCGAACCCGGTTGGCGCTTTGCCTGAGTTACACGGTTATAAGGACTTAAAGAGTAATCATACCCTCCGACCATCGCTAAAATTTCCCCGCTGCGCGGATCGAGACTGATAAGAGCCCCATTCAGTTGACGCTGCATATTCTCATCCAAATCGCCCGCATCCTGTGCCCGTTTTATGATCTCATTGCGTCCGGATTGGAGAGCCTTGTAACCCGCTTCCTGAAGCCGCATGTCGATGGTGGTATAAATTTTATATCCGCCGCTGCGGATATCCGGAAATGCATCACCGAGCTGACGCATAACCTCATCGATGATGTAAGGGCCGGAATTTTTGCTCAACGTATCGTTATAGACTTTCGGACGCTCTTGAGTCGCTTTTTCATACGTCGGCTGATCGATCCAGCCTAACTCGTACATTCGCCCGACAACACGGTTTGCCCGCCCCAGACAAAGTTCATAGTTTTTGGTCGGAGAATAAAAATTCGGTGCTTTCGGCAAACCTACAAGCATCGCCATCTCTTTGAGGCTCAGTTCTTTCAGCGGTTTTCGGAAATACCCGTCTGCAGCTGTTTTGATACCGTAGTATCCGTGCCCCAAATAAATTTCATTAAAATAACGCTCCAGAATCTGTTCTTTCGTCAATTCCTGCTCAATACGGATCGAATACAAAACCTCTTTAAACTTACGGGAGAATTTTTTCTCACGGGTTAATAACGTATTTTTAACGAGCTGCTGAGTGATGGTACTGGCCCCCTCAACCAAATGCCCTGAGGTTACGTCTTTGATGATCGCCCGCATAATGGCATCGGGATTGACACCGTTATGTTCAAAGAAAGTGGTGTCTTCAATAGCCAACAAAGCTTCCGTCAGCATAGGAGGGATATTTTGGTATGAAACATAATAACGATGTTCATCGCTAAAGAGGTTTGCGATCTTATTCCCGTTTCGATCGTATACTTCGGTCGTTAAGCGGGGTTGATAGTTGATGAGGCGTTTCGTTTCGTATTCAAAAGAGTAGATGATGTACCCTAAAAAAACGACTGGAACCAGTACAATAATTCCAAGCCCGATCAATATATATTTTTTCATTCTCTTCCTTAGCGGCAGTTCTTCTATCAATGTCTGAATCCTCTGGTTTTAAACTCGGCGTCGATTAACGCTTGGGTATAACGCTCTTTTGGAGAACGGGTCACCTCTTCGATCACCCCCTGCTCGATCATGCGCCCTTCGCGAATCACACAAATATCTTCGCATAATGCCGACGCCACACCCATGTCGTGAGTGACAAACAGCATCTTGAATCCCATTTTATCTTGTAATGTTTTTAACAACGTAATCATAACCTCTTTTGAGGCGGGATCGAGTGCGGTTGTCGGCTCATCCAGCAGCAGCAGTTTCGGGTAGGAGCCCAAAGCTATCGCGACAACGACTCGCTGCAACTGCCCCCCTGAGAGTTCAGGCGGAAATCGATCCAGCAATACCACATCCAGACCCAAAAGGGAAAAGAGTTCTAAACTGCGCTCTTTTGGGAGGAACATTTGATCTTTGATTCGAGTCAACGGCGATAATGCCGTGAACGGATTTTGAGGAACAAGAGCCACTGATTTGCCCAATCTCCACTCAAAATCACATCGTTTTTCCAGAAGAATGTTCAAGCTCGTATCCGACATCCCCAAAAGAGCCTTTAACGTAAGCGATTTACCGCTCCCGCTTTGCCCGACTAATGCCAATGAACGCCGAATTTCAAACGACAGATCCACCAAAACGGTATCATTATGGGTGATTTTGAGCCGATCAATCGCAATGATATTCATCGCGCTATTTTACCCAAATCTGCGTTAATCTCTCACACGCCCGGCGTAAAAGAGCCGCATCGATATCGAGTCTCGCAATGAGGCGAAGTATCGCTTTTTTGACCGTCGGCTGACGGATTGCACCGACGTGCATCCCCAGCTCATTTTTTATCTGCTCCTGCAACCGCATCACCTCGTGATTATCCCCGATTTCAATCGGGACGATCAGACCGGCACATTCGATACCGAGCGTTTCTAAAATAATGTTTTGACGAAGCACGATTTGCTCCTGCAATATTTGAGTATGGCTTTGGATATAGTCCAGCGAGTGATGTGCCAACGCCGTATCATAAAGCGAGGGTGCAGTTGCATAGATGACATTTTTGGCACGGTTGATCAGATACTCACTAATATGCTTGGATGAGAGAACATACGCACCGAAACTTCCGTACGCTTTGCCTAATGTCCCCATTTTGATCATTAACGGGGTCGGGGCGATACCGTAATGATCGAGTATCCCCATCAAATGTTCCCCGATTACCCCGCTGCTGTGCGCTTCATCCAAAATCAAAATCGTTTCATGCTCTATGGCAAGTTCGATAATCTCACGCGGTACAAGATCGCCCCCCATAGAGTAGATCCCCTCAACGGCAACGATCGTCCGCTTGCCGTGGGCACGTTTCAATGCCTCTTTAAACGATCCGGAATCATTGTGGGTAAAAAAGATCACTTCCCCCTCACACATACGTGCCCCTGCCACACCGCTGGCATGATATTCTTCGTCCATCAGCAAAACATCGCCTTTGCGAACGAGGGCTTCGATAAGGCCGATATTGGCATTAAAGCCGCTCCCCATCACGATCCCCGCTTCAAACCCGTTGGCCGCACATAAAGCCTCTTCAAAAAGACGATGAATCGGATGATAGCCGTTGACCAGCATGGAGGCTTTCGGAGCATGATCGTTGTACTGAGAAAGGGTTGCGCAGGCTTTTAGATGGAGTTCTTTATGATGGGCCAATCCCAGATAGTCGTTGGACGCCGCATCGATCAATGTTTCATCCCTTACACTCCGTCCGCGGAAACGGCCGGCACGTTTGAGTGCTTTCAGTTCGTTTTCATAAGGGTTTTTCATCATAAAAACGGCTTTAATACTTCGACACAAAGCCCCATGGCTGTACTCTCGAACCCACGCACTTCACGGATATACGGCTTACAGAATCCCTCCACCATACAGGCTCCCGCTTTGCCCCGCCAATCTCCGCTTTGTATATACTGCTCTATCGACTCAGGGTCAAACACATTAAAAAAATAATGGGTAGAAGAGATATCGATCAATTCGAGACGGGGAGTTTTATAGATCATGCAGGTGATAATGGCGACATCCGAACCGCTTTGCATCTGCAGGATTTGACGGGCATCGTCTTCATCTTTGGCCTTGCGCAAGATCTTTCCGTGAGCCGTAACCACCGTATCGGCAACAAGCAACGGATAATCACTGCACCCGAACTTTTCCAGATTGACTTTGTATTTTCCGAGTGTTGCCTGATAGACAAAATTCTTTGGTGTAGGCGCTACGATAGAGTCTTCATCGAAATCGACCGACTCTTGCAGATAGGAGATACCCGCAGCGTTTAAGAGTTCCGCGCGGGTGATGGAAGCAGAAGCGAGACGCAGCATGTATTTAATGGACGTTTCTTAGGACGACACCAATAAATATAGCGATTACGCCCAGAGCAATATTGACCGGTACCATGTATTTGGCAATCAAACCGAGCATATTTTTAGCCTCGTCCAGATTGCCTTCACGCAATGCAATTTCAGCCTTACGACGACGAAACATCATCGCACCGAGATTAATCGACATGATGAGCCAGATCGCTTCTTTGATATGGACGGTATTGTAGACGCTCATCATGTATTCGTTAATCACATTTCCGGAAGCATCCATCGCCGCTGCACGAAATTGAAATCCTACCGCCATCACGACAGCCGTAATGATCAAAACGATCACAAACGGCCATACAATCGTAAAGAGACGTTTCAAAACATGAGCGGATCGTTCCAATCGGAGTTTCGGATCAGGGATAAGTGCCAACGACTGATGCACTGCAAAACGGACGGCGATCATTCCGCCGACCCAGATAACCGCACTGATGATGTGGAGAAAAATGATTAGATTGCGATGGTGTGCAAACGTTTCGATTAAAAATTCTTTCATAAATAGTTTCCTTTTAAACGCATAACGGAGCAAAGCCCCGCTACGCTACGCTAGCCGCTTTGGCACTGAAGCTTGCCTCGTTCGAGGCAGAATTTAATTAAGTTCCTTGGTCACGTACGCCAATGCCGCTTCTTTGGCATCGCCGATTTTTGTGACATCTTTTCCGCCCGCTTGCGCGAAATCAGGACGACCGCCTCCGCCTCCGCCGAGGATAGGTGCGATTGCTTTGATCCAATCTCCCGCTTTGAGCGTCGTGTTCTTCGCTCCGGCAGCCAAAAGAACTTTATCGTCTTTCACTTGGAATAAAATCACCGCAACCGAATCATGCTGATTTTTAAGCTCATCGATACGTTCTTTGATATCACCCGTTCCGAGTTCGGCAACAACGACAGCGGTATTACCCATCATAGTCACACTCAGTTCTTCTTTCGCACTCGATGCCAATGTCGCCATTTCATGCTTGAGCGTTTTGACTTGCTCTTTCAGCCGCTCGATTCCGGCCAATACATCGCGGTTTTTAACCGATGCTTCGACCTCTTCGAGAAGATGACGCTGTGATTTGAAGAGGTTGTACGCCGCATTGCCGCACACCGCTTCGATACGGCGGACACCGGCACTTACACCGCTCTCTTTTACAATGGCAAACGTTCCGATTGTTGCCGTATTATCAACGTGGATACCGCCGCAGAACTCGACCGAAGCGGTACCGAAATTGACGACACGTACCGTATCGCCGTATTTTTCACCAAACTGCGCTTTCGCACCACTTTTTTTCGCTTCGTCGATGCTCATTTCTCTCGTCATCCCTTCCAACGCGTGGAAGACATGATAATTGACCCGTTCTTCGACCAATGCGATCTCTTCATGCGACATCGCTTTTGGATGAGAAAAGTCGAAACGAAGACGGTTATGCTCGACCAATGAACCCGCTTGTGAAATATGCTCGCCCAAAATCTCATACAATGCGGAATGCAAGAGGTGCGTTGCCGAGTGATGTTTGGCAATCTCGTTACGCGAAGGATCGACGATCGCTTCGACCGTATCACCGACGCTGATCGTTTCTTTGGTCTCGATATGGGAAAGATTCAACCCGTGGAATTTTTTCGTATCGGTCACAACCGCTTTATCGCCGAGTGTACCGCTATCACCGCATTGTCCGCCGCTTTCGGCATAAAACGGAGTCTCTTCGAGAAGCACCCATCCGCTTTGACGTGCATGCAATTGATCGACCCGTTCAAAATTCTCCCCTAAAAGGGCTTGAACTTTAACCGGCGCTTTGGTGTAAGCATATCCGATAAACGTATTCACACCGAACGTTTCGAGAAGGGTTTTGAAATCCCCTTCTACATGAGCGTCCCCCGAACCTTTCCACGCCGCTTTCGCACGCTTGCGCTGTTCGGACATCAGTGTTTCAAACGTCTCCACATCGAGAGAGAGATTTTTCTCTTTTAACATATCTTCGGTCAAATCGAGAGGGAATCCGAATGTATCGTAGAGTTTAAAGGCCACCTCACCGCTGAACGTCTCTTTGGTATTTTTGAGCTCTTCGTTGAAGAGTTCGATTCCGGATGCGATCGTTTTAAAGAAGCGTTCTTCTTCGAGCATGATTTGCTCTTTTAGGACGGAAAGTTTCTCTACGATATACGGATATTGTTTCCCCATGAGTTCCGCAACACTGTCGGCTACTTCAAACATAAACGGTTTGGTAAATCCGAGCAAATACCCGTGACGAACCGCACGTCGTAAGATACGGCGAAGAACATATCCGCGCCCTTCGTTAGAGAAGTTCGTCCCCTGCGCAAGCAAGAACGTAACCGTACGAATATGATCGGCGATTACACGGTACGATGCACCGGTCGCGTACACATACGGTTTTCCGATGAGAGCTTCTACTTTTTTGATAATCGGCATAAAGAGGGAAGAATCGTAGTTGCTTAACGCCCCTTCGAGAACAGCCGTAGCCCGTTCCAATCCCATTCCCGTATCGATGGAAGGTTTCGGCAACGGTTTCAATTCGCCTTTGGTATTACGCTCATACTGCATAAATACAAGATTCCAGATTTCGAGGAAACGGTCGCCGTCTCCCCCCATGTAATCTTCCGGCCCGTTGAAATGTTCCGCACCCTGATCGATGAAGATTTCCGAACACGGTCCGCACGGTCCGGTATCTCCCATCTGCCAGAAGTTGTCTTTATCCCCAAGACGCATGATGCGATCCGCTGCGATATGTTTTTTCCAAATTTCTTCGGCTTCGTCATCGGATTCGTGAACGGTAACCCAGAGTTTTTCGACCGGAAGTTTCATAACGCAGGTGACGAATTCCCATGCATAGGCAATCGCTTCTTCTTTGAAATAATCGCCGAAACTGAAATTTCCGAGCATCTCGAAAAAGGTATGGTGACGTGCCGTATGACCGACGTTTTCAAGGTCATTATGTTTACCGCCGGCACGGATACACGTTTGCGCACTGGTCGCACGCGGATTGGCAGGGATTGGGATATCACCTGTAAAGATCGACTTGAACGGTACCATTCCCGCATTGGTGAAAAGCAAGGTTGCATCATCGGGAACGAGTGGAGAACTCGCAGCACGTTCGTGTTGTTTTGATTCAAAAAAGGCCAAAAAGGCTTCGCGGACATCCATCATGGTTTACTCACAATACTGGTAAAAATTGCGCGATTATAGCGAAGAAGGGGTTAAATAAAGAATAAGCTTTTTACTTGTAGCTGATTAATATCTATTCAGCCTTGTTTTGTCACTTTTTTGCTAAACTATATTTCATAAAAAATTAAATGAGGTTATAAAGCGTGCCAACCGTTCTGAAAATTAAAGATTACCGTTTTTTCTTTTTTTCTCGTGAAGAGGTACGTATGCATATCCACGTCATTTGTCCTGACGGCGAAGCAAAGCTTTGGCTTGAACCGACTGTCGAAATTGCAACGAGTTATAAACTTTCAAATGTTCGTTTGAAAGAGATTGAAACAATGACAATCGAAAATTTTGATTTATTTAAAAAAGCTTGGGAGGCACATTTTGGAAACTGAAATCACCAACATTTCCCCTAACGGCGTATGGATTCTAACTGATGGTAAAGAGCTATTTATGTCTTTTGAAACATTCCCGTGGTTTAAAGACGCTTCTATAGCCAAGATTGCTAATGTCGAGAGCTATTCAAACGGTCATTTATACTGGCCAGATTTAGATATCGACCTCACCGTTGATATTATCGAACATCCTGAACGGTTTCCACTGATTGCGTCGTAAATTGCAATAAATGAAAAAAATTCAAAAAATATTATTTCTAAGAATACCAACAAGCACAATTATTATGCTACTGAGAAGTCTTGCTTTAATATTAATTGTTATCATTATCGTATTTAATATACCAAAATTGGCAAGAAAACTTATCTTTGATTGGTGCGTTTGGCATACTCACTTCTGCACTTCTTGCTTCATATTCCGTTATTTTAAATATTGACACTACTATCAATATAAAAAAGCGAGAAATTTCAAATCAGGTTAGAAATACATTTTTCAATTATGCTTAATTAAAATGAGATTGATTTCACTAGAAAATGAAAAATCCAAAGAGAAAATTACTTATCTTGATCTTGATAGAATTTTTGATAGTGTAGAAGATATTTAGAAACTGTTGAACGAGTTAAAAAGTCAGGAAATTGTATCAATTTCTCATAATGATGTACTGCAGGATGTTCATTTTGTATATTTACATATTAATACTCTATATACACATCTTAGAGCAGCTCGGAAAAATATTATTAAACCTGAACCTTCTAAAAACAATACTCCAATTTATCCAAATCCTATGATTACAACTAATTTTAAACTAAATGAGCCTATCAAGAATCTTACAAATATTTTGACCTATTTAAAAGATGGCTATGATAAAGATTTTAAAAAAGATGGAAAAGGAATTGAAGCATGTGCTGATTATCAATATGGAATGACTAAAACTTCGATAGAAAATTGACAATTAAAGAGTTTATCATTCCCAATATAATTGGGAATGACTGAATAGTTACGAAAATGCCCGATTGAGAGCGCTGAACATCGCTTTGATCGAAGCAACGGTGATATCGTTATCGCATCCGACTCCGAAAAATTTCTCCAGACTTTCCGTTTGGATCTCGATATAAGCGACCGCTTCGGCGCTGGAAAGCTCCCCTCGCGAATGCTCGCTGTAGGAGAGGACTTTAAAATTGTGCGAATACTCCTGCATCAGGGCATTTTTACACGCATCGATCGGACCGTTCCCCTGTCCTTCGCTTCGGATCGTCTTACCGTTATGGGTATATTCGAGGACACATTTGACCAATTTGTCTTTCGCACTCTCCGAAATGACCGAATAATCAACAAACTCGATGTCGTGCGGTTCGCCGAAATAGGTCTTCTCGAAAATTTCTAAAATTTCATCTGCGGTAAGCTCGCGCCCAGCTTCATCGGTCACCTGCTGAACGATACGTCCGATTTCCGGATGCATTTTTTTCGGAAGCGAGTACTCGAATTTGTCTTCGAGGACATAGGCTACGCCCCCTTTGCCCGATTGGGAATTGATACGGATAATCCCCTCGTAATTGCGGCCGACATCCTGAGGGTCGATCGGCAAGTACGGCACTTCCCAGAACGCATCCTCTTTGGCACGCTGATACGCCAACCCTTTGTTAATCGCATCTTGGTGCGATCCTGAAAACGCCGTATAGACCAACTCTCCGACATACGGATGACGCTCATGGGTCTTCATATCGGTGCACTCTTCGACGATGCGAACGACGGTTTCCAAATCGCTGAAATCCAACTCCGGATCAACCCCTTGGGTGTACATGTTCAATGCCAAGGTGATGATATCGACGTTTCCGGTACGCTCGCCGTTGCTGAGCAATGTCCCCTCGACACGGTCTGCCCCTGCTAACAATGCAAGTTCCGTCGCCGCAACCGAGGTTCCGCGGTCATTGTGGGTGTGCGTCGAGATCAATACGTGCTCACGATTCGTCAAATGACGGCTCATCCACTCGATTTGATCGGCATACACGTTCGGTGTCGCCATCTCGACTGTCGCAGGCAAGTTGATCACCACTTTTCGGCTTGCACTGATTTCCCAACGATCCGTCACGGCATTACAAATACGGGCAGCAAATTCCAACTCCGTCCCCGTAAAACTCTCCGGAGAGTATTCAAGCATGATCTCGCCGTCGTGTTTTTCCGCACGGGCTTTGACCATATCGACACCTTCGAGTGCCAATGCGACAATCTCGTCCTGTTCTTTTCCGAACACGATCTTGCGCTGGGCGACCGACGTCGAATTATACAAATGGACGATCGCTTTTTTGACTCCCGCCAATGCTTCGAACGTCTTGTCGATCAAGTGTTCCCGAGCCTGAACGAGAACCTGAACCGTCACGTCATCGGGAATCAATTTTTGCTCTACCAAGGTACGCAAAAAGTCAAATTCGACCTTCGATGCGGACGGGAATCCCACTTCAATATTTTTAAATCCGAGTTTCAGCAAGAGTTTGAAAAGAGAAAGTTTTTGATCCAAATTCATCGGTGTGATCAACGCCTGGTTTCCGTCGCGAAGATCGACACTGCACCAGATTGGGGCGTGCGTGATGGTACGAGATGGCCAAACTCGGTTTGGCAAATCAACTTGTGGATAAGGGCGGTATTTGCCCGCGGATGCGTGTTTCATACGAAACTCCTATAGTAATCTCTTCTCATTGCCCTTGCTGAATGCAAATGAGTGGCGTGATTATAGCGAAAAGGGCTTTTACCGATATTAGGGACGAAATGTATTATAATAAGAACACCAATCGTCCAAATAAGGAAAGAGAACAATGAGTATATTTCGGCTGCTGTTGCTCATCGCTATCGCCTATTCAACCGGAGTTGGAGATGATGTTTGTTCTCCTAACTTTAGGTATACGTTTTCAGCTACTTCCACAACTTACAATTATTCGCAGTCGGATAGTATTTCAGGGAACGGAAACACAGACAAATTCTATTTTAATACCACAACAGCGGGACGCTTGGATATAAGCATTACCGGTAATGTAGCCTTTAGCGGATCTCAAAACTCCGCTACCTGTCCAACCAGCAGCGGAGGGGTCACAAATGCAACGTACTCTTTCATGTTTCCAGGAGATGTGAATCTCATGGTGTATAACACGAGAAACGGTAAACAGACATATACCATTTCAGCCACATTTACACCAATCATTCCAAGAGCCGAATACCGGATGGACCGATGCCATTGGAACAGTACCGATACATTCACCGATCAGGGAGGAACGTATACCGGAACCGCCAATTCTCTCCTCGTCAACAGCGGAAAAGTCTGCCAGGGAGGCGATTTCTCAACTGATGGAAACACTGATTACGTCAATCTTCCGTCCAGTCTTCTATCCGGTGTCAGCGATCTGACACTCAGCTTTTGGATAAAAGCTTCCAGCACAGGAGGACGACAGCAAATCATCGATGGTGTCCGGGCAACACCTCTGAATCTATTAAACCCTTTTGTAGACGAATTTGGAGTGTATTTGAACAGCAACAATCAGCTCGGAGTTTCTGTCAAAGACACATCCCAAACATTTTCTCTGAACACGAATGAGCTCACCAATAGCACCTGGGATCATATTGCATTAACACGTAGCGGAAGCAATGTATGTCTTTACATCAACGGTTCACAAAAAAGTTGTAAAACTTATCCGACAGGGTCATTAAACATCGACTCAAATCAATTAGTTCTGGGACAAAGATATTCCTATTCTTCTTTGTTAATTCTATTTTCACATTTATATTTTGATAAAACTTACGATTATCAGGGTATCATGGATGAGATGACCGTCTTTAACAGTGCATTCACAGCATCCCAAATACAATCACTCTATACCAATCAGGCCAACAGATACAATTGGGATGGATCGCCCAGAAGCTGTTCTGTATGTTCTCCGATTTCAGACTACCGTTTCGATGAATGCTCGTGGAGCGGTACGTCTGCTGATGTGCTGGACTCGAGTGGAAACGGATACAACGGCACCGCATTCAACAATCTTACCACCGTATCGGGGGGAAAAATTTGCCGGGGAACGACACTCAACGGGACCAGCCAATATGTCACAATCCCAGCTGCCGCAGCAAACATCCTCAGAGATACCTCATCACTGAGTTTCTGGCTTAATACGACTCAAGTCGGAAACAATACCAACTGGCTTGCTCCTGGCATCATCGGTATTGAACAATCGGGAGGTCAAAACGACATTTTTTGGGGTTGGATTGACAACAGTGGAAAAATCGGGTTCAATGCAAAAGGTGACGGAACTCAAGCTAAATCAACGATTGCCATTAATGACGGGACATGGCGACATTTTGTCCTGACACGGGATGCTTCCAGCGGTGAACTGCAAATCTACATCAATGGCAATCTGAACGCGACAGGAACCGGAGGAACCGGAACGATAGGAAATGCTTTTAGCACTCTCGGCCGAATCGAAGACACCGGCGGTTCACCCAAATATTTAATGGGCAGCCTTGACGAAGTCAAAATCTTCAATTACATCCTATCTCCTTCGGACATCAGCACCATTTACACGAATGAAGCATCAGGATATAACTACAATAGTTCCACTCTTCGTACGTGTACCTTTTGTGGAACATCCGAATGCACCACGTTCCAATACGACCTCTATCATCGCATCGATCCGGCAATGTCCCCAAGTAATCGCCTCCATACCCGTATTGCCAACATCGCATTCGACGTCAATGCTACCGTCGCATGTACCAATGCCGGAGACATTCCCTCTCGTAAGATCACCAAGATCTATGCAGTTAACGGGGCAACATGTCCAGCTACATCAACAGGACTTCCGATTTTATGGAGCGGTTCTATTGATATCAACCAAACAAATCCGATGATTACAATCCCTTCCCTCAATTCAACAAAAGCCTATTCCAATATCAAACTTATGGTTGAAACCAATGCCAGTGAACTCAACTGTTCCAGCGATACAATGTCTATCCGCCCTTCAGGCTATTCGTTCTCTGCTTCGACCATCAAAGCCGGTGAAAGCGTCACCATGTCAGCTCAAAACGGAGGCGGAAACTATAACGGCATAACCAGTATTACAACGGCACTCCAAAGTCCCAATTCCAACTGTACAACCCAAAATACATTTTTATCCGCGATCGAGCCATACAGTCTTGTGTTTGCCACTGACGTAAACAGCTCTACCCTCACGGCCCGTGACATTGGATCTATCAATGTGTTTGCCAAGGACAACACATGGACACAGACGGATCAAACCGGTACAACATGGGACTGTATCGCCAACAGCAATACAACGGCACTCGATAGTTACGGTCTTGGACGGTTGGGGTGTGACGTCAACGCAACTCTTTCCCTCACAATCAACCCTTATGAACTCAAAACAACCCTGAACAGTTTCAAAACGCCTCTTTCTACTCCCTTCAACTGGCTCTATCTCGACTCTAGCCGTACCCAGAACATCGAAATAAATACCACAATCGAAGCACTAAGCAAAGACAGTGTCACGGTGACTAAAAACTTCAGTGACAATTGTGCAGGTGGAACGGTGCCGCAGGGGTACTATTTCACTGCTGCCGGGACCTATCCATCAGATGTAAACGTTTCACTCCGCGCCTCGACCGGATCTACCTCTGCGATTGCCGATACAAACAGAAGCTACGTAACGCTGTTCAATACTCAGTATTTTTCGATCACAAACAGTTCGTTTAAAAATGGAGATGCCAACCTTTCCCTCAAATTTAATTTTCTTCGCTCACCAAGCCTCCCGTATAACCCTTTTATCTTGACGCTGAAGGATATCAAGACAAGTTACAATGGTGGAGTAATCGATCTTAACGCTTCGGGACTGGATAAAAATGCCACTTTCATTTACGGCCGAGTACGTGCCTATGATATTACGACCAATGAAGCTTCCGCACCGAATCCTATCGAGTTTGAAGTCTATAGCACTGTCACAACTGGATATGTGAGCGGAATGCCCCAAAATATCCTCCACTGGTACCGAAACCTCAATCACGACTCCGCTGAAGTGGGGAATATCATACAAGGAGGATTCATCGCCGGAGGAAATGATATCGATGTCTCTTCATTGCCTATCGACGGGCTGCAAAAAGTCACCGTGACTTCAGCTCATGATCAGACCGTCCATTTGGATATCCCTCAATGGCTGTGGTACTCTTCCAAATACAATTACAGTTATGCCCTCGGTAGTGAATGCAGCCAACACCCGTGTTTCAATTATGACTATACCGATATAAGCGGTGGACTCAAAGGTGTCAATAGCGGTACATTTGAAGGAAGTGATTTTAATATGACCCCTGCCAAAAACATCACCAACAAAGGGGTAAAACTCTTTCGATGAGAAAAGGTCTCACATTAATTGAACTGATATTGTCGATGGTGATCATCGGGATCGTCTTTACCGTCATCCCTCGACTGGTAATGTCGATGAACCAAAGCACCCAAACGACGATCAAAGAAGAGGCGATGTACGATGCTATGGCTCAGATTGGGATGATTATCAATCTGCCGTGGGATAACAACAACACCCAAAATTCCCAAATCCTAAACGTTACTGCAGGAAATCCGGCTTACGACTGCAATCTCACGTCCGGTTATCGTATCGGCGGATTCATAGGGGGGCGCAACTGCATCGAAACCACTGCCTACAATGCCGGACCTATAGGAAAAGAAGATGCAGAAAGCAACGATATCGACGACTATCACGACACCAATCTCACGGCTGACAAAAATTGCTCCGCAACACTCAAAAAAGGGCTCTTTGCAATCGGGACAACCGTACTCTATGTTGATGATCCCGCCACAATCGGAACTGCTGTTCTAAGCACCAACCCCAAAGCAGCAAACCAAACCTCCAATACCAAATACGTTCTCGTTCGGGTCGGGTATGGAAGCGACAGCCAGCACAAAGGGTGTATCACCGCACTGCAATACCACTCATTTAATATCGGGAATATCCAAATCAACTCACGGAATTGGAACTGATGATACGTCGCGCTTTTACCCTTATCGAGATCATCATCACGATTGCCATTACGGGGATCCTCTCCGTTGGTATGTTCAAAGCGTTCGAAGCAATTACATTACGAAGCGAAAAAGCGAAAATACTCACGACTCTCTCCATCGATTCGCAAACGGCGCTTGATCAGATCAGTATCCTCTTATACGATCGGGCTCCGATGTCAGTACAAGGGTGTGATACAAACGGACATTGCGAACCTCTTGATGGGACACTCTACACCAAAACTTTACTCAAGTGGAACGGTCTCGCAAGTGAGAGCTACCTTGCGGGGGATTACAGCAGTTTTGTCGATATGAACCGCTCCAATTATGCAACTGCCACCCTCTATACTCCCGACACCTCCAAAACCGCTATCGAGAATACCCAAACCGCTAAATGGGGAAGTTTTAACTGGGCTAATAATGATATTGCTCTTGTCTTTTCAGGAAGTTTTGACGAGGGTAACGCAAACGTTTATCCGATTTCGATGACGTCCGATAATACGATTGTATTTAATGTGACTCCTCCAACGACCATTTATGAAAAATACAACCTAGTCGATACAGGATATGCCGTTGTACGCGGAGAACATCTCCCTGTAAAAAACGCTACATGCATCACGGCTCTGGGAATCAGCAACGCCGCATTGGATAATACGTTATTCCTCTTTGACGATTACCGTCCATGGAAGGGGGAAAGCTTTTGTGCCGATACTGCCAACCAAGCCGGTAAAGTGAGTATACTCTCCACCAACGTCAATGCCTTCCGCGCCCAAATGATCAACGGTACGATCCGCCTCGCCATCGATACAAACCGCAGTGTTCGCGGAGGCAATCTGGTACGATTATCCAAACAAAAGGTGGTCTTCTAATGCGCCGCGCATTCGGTCTGCCTCAGGTACTTCTCATCATCCTCTTTATCGGTGGAATCGTTACAATCACAATGCGCTACGCTTCACTGGGAGCCAAACACTACGCCGACAGCTACACGCGCGAACAGGCCGAGCTGTTTCTACAAAGTGCAACCGAAGCGGCATTACTGCGGATCAGTGCTTATGACCGCAGCGGCGGAAGCTGTCTCGGCAGCCTTACCGTCCGCTCATCGGATGGGAAATTTGATGCCAACGTAACGATAGAACGCTACTATTTAGCCGATGGCAGCACCTGTTCGAATGTTGCATACACCCCGATCCAATCCGAAGAATCCAACGGAATGATCAGCATGCGTGTCATTGTGACGTCCGATAGCACCAACACCAAGATTCTCCATCCGATCCGACTCGAACGAAGGAGCCTGCAACGACCATGAGAAGTGCTTTTACCCTTATTGAACTGATCTTTGTCATTGTCCTCATCGGAGTCCTCACCGGTATCGGATTTTACATGAGCCGCCCCGATTACACCCGTCAGGATGCTCAGTATACGCTTCTCAAACTCAAAGAGGCTCGCTACCGCGCGATGGGGAATGACACACTCGATCCATCAGGGTGTGTCACCCTCACCCCATCAGCCCTCTCCAGCGACGATGCACCGAAACATGAGATCAAATCCGCCATAACCATGACACCCAATGTAACAACCGTTTGTTTTGACGCTAAAGGCCGTCCACATGATGGCAATTCGGTAACATTGGATACATTAATACACTCCCCATTAAATATTTTTTTTAACAATGGTGATAAAAACAGCACTATTCGCCTCTTTAGTGGAACGGGTTATGCTATAATCCCCTGCAATAACTAAAATTTAATTATTAATTTTATCGTTTTAACGTACCAACAAAAACGCGGCAAGCAGGGCAATGGAAAACCAAAAAATTCTTTTCATAGAACACGACCGGATCCGTACCTACCAGAATGGTGTACTGAGTGAAGGGACTTCCCGCGAGCTCAAAGAACTGCGTTCCGGTGCTATCATTCCTCTCGCGCTTCTTAGTACCCATACCCTTAAACTCTCTGATCGTCTCAGTGAGAATGAACTGCGGATTCAAGTTGAAATTCGGATGTTCGAAGAGGGAAATTTAAACAGCGACGAAGAGTACACGATCGATTTTATCCGTCATACGATTACAACCGATGAAAGTATCTTAGTCGAAGTTTTTGCCCTTTCCCACACCAAAGCACATGAGTATTTCTCAGATTCCCTCTCCAAATGCGGAGCAATCGATCAGGTTACTCCTGGATTTATGGTCTATCACTCGCTCTACCCTCATCTAAGTGCCAAAAATGATCTGTTTATCTATTGGGGAGACGAAGAGGCCTATGCCGCAATCTACCAAGAGGGGCATTACATCGCCCACCGCAGTATTGAAACGCTCGCTTCCATTGCGGTTGAGACAGGGCTCGATTTACCGAAGCTCAAAAGCTTCCTCCACACAAAAGGGCTTATCGAAGAAAATTATGCCCCTGATGAACTGAACAAATATATCCTTCTCCAAGATCGAATCGCCAAAAATATTGAACGGATCGTCCATACCATCAATCACAAACGGGGTCTTTTCGGCCTTAGCGGAATCGACAATTGTTATCTCGATTTTGAAGGTGCGGGTATCCCGGGGTTGGAGAGCATTTTTAACGCTTACGGTGTCAACGATATCCGTATTAGCGCACTTACACGCGAGGGGAGTGCTCCGACAGATATTCATGATGCTCTGTGCAGCGATTATTTTCTCTCCTCAAAAGAAAATACGTTCAATCTCTCCCCTTACCCACGCAAAGCCCCGTGGTATTACCGAGAAAGCGGCAAGTTTTTAGGACTTGTCGGCGGAGCATTACTTGTTGTACTTATCTCATCACTCTGTGTCGGATGGATGAGCGGTAATGAAGAAGATCGGCAAACCGAGCTTACTGCTCAGTTGGAAACGCTCAAACATCAGACAAAAGAGCTCTCATCAACCCTCAAACAAAACAATGCACGCCTCCAAGAACAACAAAATAAAAGTAAAACACTTCAAGAAGAGATTGCACTCTACCACGGAGCCGAAGAGACGGCCGCTTTGATCCACGACATGCATGCCGCCCGTCAGCAGTTTCTTCTCGATACGACTGCCGAACTTGGACGTTACCGCCTCGGTACACTGCTGATGGAACAAAACGGTTCCAAAGAGATGAGTCTCCTCGTCGTTTCCGACTACCGCAAACGTGACGACATTGCCAAGCTCATGAGCGGACTCTACGCGAGAGGGTACCAAAACGTCGAAACCCATGAGATCAAGCTGGACAATAACACAACCACGTACAATAGCCTTGTAAAGGTAACGCGATGAACGATTTAGACGTACAGCTCGATAATCTGGACGAGCAGCTCCTATGGTATAACGCTCAACAAAGATGGCTCATCTATATCGGCAGTGCCATAGGTATTTTAGTGATGGGATGGATGTTTTACCTCTCGGACGCACTGGATGAATTAACCTCTTTGCAAGAGCAAAATACCCTTCTGGTAAAACAGATTAGCGAAAACTCTCCGGATGCCTATCGGGCAAAGATCACCCAAAGCACCAACGCACTGATCAAAGAAGAAGCACATACCGCATCGCTCGAAGATGAAAAACAAGCTCTGTTAGTCCAAATGGCTGCATCTCAAGGCCTTGTTTTCGATAATCGACGTTACGCCGCAATGCTTGACCAGCTATTGGAGCGTTCCGTCAGACTTGGCCTTAAAGTTGAGCTCATGGAGTCGGTTGATACCGATAAAGTGTTCTTCGGAAAAGTAAAACAGTACAAAAAACTCACAATCACCGGAACAGGAAGTTTCCCGGCCATTGCCGACTTTTTAACCTTTATTGAAGGGCAAAACACCCTTGTGGAAGTTCAAAGCGTGCAAATCCGTTCCGATGAAGAAAAGCCCCGTTTTGAAGCGGTCATCCTCTATATGGGAGTCGGTTTATGAGACGAATTCCGATCTGGCTCTTGTTATGCCTAAGCGGGCTGCATCTGCTGCATGCACAAATGTATGATCCGTTTATTAAAACCGCAAAACCGAAATCCGCATCCGTAAACGGTCTGCTGCCGCCTCCTCCGATGATGACAGCCGTACCGGCGGTCCCCCCTACCGTTGTCACAGCCATAATGAATAATAAAGCCTTTATCAACGGCGCATGGTATCGTGTCGGAGATCGTGTCAACAATCAAGAAGTCGCATATATTCAAAATAATTTCGTCGGTCTGAAAGAGGGCAACCGCCTGAGTATGATCAGCGTCAGTTCTACCCGTCATGTACTCGGTATAAAGGATACTCCATGAAAAAAATAGTGTTACTGCTTTTACTGCTTTTATCTCTGCTCCAAGCCAAAGAGTGCGAAGACAAACGCTTCAGCCTCAGTGCTTATCAAAATCGCGGATCGGCACTTACTCTCATGGACCTTATCCGTGATGTTGCACAGACATGCCATATCAGCGTTGTGTTTGAAGATCAAAAAGCAAAAGAGCGTCTTTCTCAGCCTCTGGATATGGTAAATATCCAAGACTATACCGTTGCAGAACTTTTTAGTTTTATTTTTGATGATCATAACCTTTTTTATACGTATGATGCAGACAAAGGGGTGCTTCGTGTCTCTTATACCAAAACCGTAAATCTCAATATCGATTACATCAATATGTCTCAACTTACTACCGAATCGACTAAATCGATCACCGTCGGCCCAGGCGCGAACACAGGCGTTTCCTCCAATAGCGGTTCAAGTAGTTCAAACAGTAGTTCGTCTTCTTATGGCGGTTCCTCTGGCTCAACCAACTCCGGCAGCGGTTCTAATACCGATTACACCAATGTCCATGCCCTCTCAAAATTTACCTTATGGGATCAGATGCGTGAACATATCCAACAAATTCTGCAAGTCGACGAAGAGTACAACGAAGCAATCAACAAAGCTCTCGTAAACCGCGATGCCGCCGTCGTCACCATCACCGGAAACAAACGTCAAATAGAAGCCGTCCAACAATATTTGACGAAACTTGAATCACGCATGCATGCGGAGGTGATGATCGAAGCGCATCTGATCGAACTCACCTACAATGACTACAACACGACCGGAGTCAACTGGAGTGATTTTAGTCTGTCGCTCAAAGGCAATTATGCCAACAGTTATAACAACATGGGTGTTGCCCATCCGGTTTACTCTTTCGGGGTAAATTTTGATCCGTTAGGGCTTATCGATTTCCTTAGCCGATACGGAGATGTTGAAGTTCTTTCCAACCCCAAAATCCTGACACTGAGTAACCAGCCTGCCGTTATCAACGTCGGAAAACAGCTCAGCTATCTCTATCAAAACGGTTCAATCTCTGCGGCAAATACTCAAACCCTCGCCACAACTACGAATACTCTCGGATCCGTCTTCGTCGGCCTTACCCTCAATATTATTCCGGAAGTGACGGAAGACGGGTACATCGTTATGCGAATCAATCCAGTTACCAGCGAATTGCTCGGTGAAGATCTGAATGCCTCAACCGCTATGGGATCAAGCGATATAGGCAGCAGCAATCGTACAATGCCGCCGGATACACGCGTCAAACAAATGACCTCCATCGTTAAAGTCAAAGATGCCCAAAAAGTTCTTATCGGCGGCCTGATCGAGAAAAAAACCTATCATTATGACAATAAAGTCCCTGTACTGGGAGATATTCCGTTACTCGGCCGACTCTTCCACGGCTCGACTGCTTCGACACGTAAAAGTGAACTCTTTATTCTGATCACTCCGACACTGGTGAAACCGGATGCTTTCCCTTCCATCGACGACGCGATTTTAAAACGGTTTAACTGATTATGTCCAAATGGCTTGAAGCGGCAAACCGATTCGAAGAACGGCGAAACAGTGAAGAATATTTCGAGGTACAAAGTGCCCTCGGAGCGATTGAGAAAATCCAAAATCTTCTCAATAGTTCATTTCGGCAACTCATTTTTCTCATAGGCGAGCCGGGGAGCGGAAAAAGCTTTTTACTCAACCATCTTCATACAATATGGGCGGATAAACGGGATATCATTTTCATTGAAACTCCCTTTCTCACTCCGATCGACCTACTCAAAAAACTCTTAAACCACAAAGGGGTTACGGTTGAGGGGAGCGATATAGAGCAACTTCGAACGGAAGCCACACAACTCTATGAAAATTCTGATCATCTCATTATGATTGACGAAGCGCAATTGCTCAGTACCGAAATGCGCGAATTTATCCGTATTTTGAGCGATTCAAAAGCATTTTGGTTTATCATCGCCATGCACAGAAGCGAAGGTGAGGCCATATTACGTGCACCTCATTTCAAAAGCCGTCCGCATCGGGTGATCGAACTTTTTCCTCTCACCACAATCGAGGGAAAAAACTATATCCATTCTGAACTCATTAAAATGGGATTTTCGGAAATTATCGATGAAATCAATCCGAAACTTATAGCTAAAGCACACCGACTGAGTGCAGGAAATTTTCGTAATTTCAAAAAGATTTTTTACCATCTTTTCCACCTGCTTCACTACACCAATACCCATAATAAATCCAAATATCTGCGTCCTTCAATGTGTACCATCACGATGGCGGCAATGAATGCGGAGCTTATCCATGATTGATAATTTTGATCAACTTGTAGCCCGTTGTGAGAGAGCGCGGCAGCGCCGAATCATTCGACTCTCCTTTATGATCGTAGGAACGATACTGTTTGTGATTGCCGGAGTTTCCGGATATCAAATGTGGTTTACATCTCAAACCTCATCCACACCCGCTAAAATGGCATCTATTATTCCGGAAACAACGATTCCTCCGCCGTCCGTTCCGGCTGCTGATCAGCAACTCAAGCAAACGTCCGCTTCCGGTACTCTCCAGAAAGCAGTGGTAACCACTCCTCCGACTCAAACCAAAAAAGAGCAGACCGTTACACCCGCTCCTTCAGTACCGGTGGCAGCCGTTAAGCCAGAATCTATAGTACCGACCGCTCCGGCTGTTGTTCAGTCGGTTCCTACATCAGTGCCGACAGCCAAAAACGACCGTTTATTTGAAGTCAATACCCAAAAAGCAGACACTCCACTTGAAGCCTATCAAAATAGTCCAAAATACGAAACGGCTCTCGAAGTAGCCCGCGATTATTATGCAAAAAAAGACTATGCGAATGCCGCTACATGGGCGAAAAAAGCCAATCAGCTAAACCGTGAAGCAGAAGATGCATGGCTCTTGTATGCCAAATCGTATTACGCACAAGGGAAAAAAACAGAAGCAATAGGGGTTTTAGAGCTCTATCTCAACTATAAAGATTCCAAAGCCGCTTCCGAATTGCTGCGGACATGGAAATTAAACAACCCAAACTAAGGAGAAGAGGATGATCCGTCAACAAGTACGATTAGGGGATTTGCTCATTTCCGAATCCCTGATCACCCAAGAGCAGCTTGAATATGCCCTGGCCCAACAAAAAAATTCCGGATTTACCAAAAAACTGGGGGAAGTACTTGTCGAAGAGGGGATGATATCGCATAAAGAGATGGCACTGCTCCTCTCTAAACAGCTCAAAATCGATTTTGTCGACCTCTTCGGAGAAAAAATCGATTTCCTCTCCCTTGCCAAATTTTCGATTTCATTACTCACTGCGGCAAAAGCGATCCCTTTCAAAGAGGATGAAGACTACGTCTATATCGCCACATCGGACCCCCTCAACTTTGATGCACTCGAAGCATTAGAGCGCAATATCGCGACTAAACCGATCAAAGTCTATCTCTCGCTCAGTGAAGATATCGCCCATATCTTTCAGCGTCTTGAAATCATCAAAAAAACCCAAAGTATCGCTGCCGAAGTCAAAAAAGAGATCAATAACGAGGGGTCCAAAGGGGCAGAAGGAGATGCCAGTTCCGTTATGCAGCTCATTAGCCTGATGATCAAAGATGCCATTTTGCGACGTGCCAGTGACCTCCATATCGAGCCTGAACTTCGTTCAATGTCCGTTCGGGCACGTGTCGACGGGATTTTGCAAGAGACTTTCGTATTTGATCTGGATATTTATACGGCCCTCTCTTCACGGATCAAGCTCTTAGGCAACCTTGACATCTCCGAACGCCGTAAAGCCCAAGACGGCAGGTTCAGCCTGGACGTGGCAGGGGGAAAATACGATTTCCGTCTCTCTACGACTCCGACACTGTTCGGCGAATCCATCGTTATGCGTATCCTCGACCAGCAAAAAATTCTTCTCAAACTTCATGAGCTCGGGTTTGATGGGAAAAATCTGGACAAGTTCAATGAAATTATCCATGCGCCCTTTGGAATCGTCCTCATTACCGGTCCAACCGGAAGCGGTAAAACGACTACTCTATACGCTGCATTGAACGAAGTCAAAAGCATCGAAAACAAAGTCCTTACGATTGAAGATCCGATCGAATATCAGCTCCCTCTGGTACAACAGGTACAGGTCAACGAGCGGGTAGGATTTAGTTTTCTCGAAGCTCTGAAATCGTTTTTGCGTCAAGACCCGGATATCATCCTCGTAGGGGAGATCCGTGATTTTGAAACACTCAATTCTGCCGCACAGGCATCGCTTACCGGGCATCTGGTTTTCTCGACGCTTCATACCAACGATGCCCCAAGTGCCATCGGACGGATGGTTCAAATGGGGCTGCAATCTTATCTCATAGCCGATTCATTGGTCGGGATCGTAGCACAGCGGTTGGTGCGAAAAATCTGTACCGAATGCAAACATGAAGTCCGACCGCACAAAAACCTTCTTCGCCGCATCGAACGATGGCTTCCTGAAGATGCCAAATTTTATGCCGGTCAAGGGTGTTCAAAGTGCAATAATACCGGCTATTCCGGACGGATTTTGATATCAGAAATCCTCATGGTCAACGAGACCATTGCTAAAATGATTTCAGATGAATCTTCCAAATACGAAATTGCACGATACGCACAGGAAAAAGAGGGATTTGAACCGATGATCGTCGACGGTCTCAGCAAAGTATTGGGGGGAATTACGACCCTTGATGAAGTTCTCCGCGTTACCAAGGAGATGTAAGTGAAATTTTATCGGGTACGCTACAAACAAGGAAAGCACAAACGTTCCACTGTTTTTGAAGCTGCCCACAAAGCCGAAGCACTCAAAAAATTTCGGGATAAATCCCTCGGCGTGCCCGTAGAAGTCAAAGAGGTCTCAGAACCTTTTTCGATGAAGTTTGAGCGTTTCAAAAGTCGTTTTACCAACCCGATCCAAAACAGACGGGTAAAAGACGAACCCTACATCGCATTTTTGGATCAGCTTTCCACGATGCTCGATGCGGGAATGCCGATCAACACCTGTCTTGCCGAAAGTATTACCGATACCCATGATCCGATGATACGTTCCATCTTTACCGAAGTACTCCGCGATATCGAAAGCGGTCTCAGTCTCAGCCGTGCCGTCGTCAATTATCAACGTCAGCTCGGGACACTCTCTCTATCGATGTTTGAACTCGGTGAGCAAACAGGAACCCTGAGCACGGCAATCGCCAAACTCTCATCCATCATGCAGCAGATTTTTGACAACCGCCAAAAACTCAAAAAAGCGACCCGTTATCCCCTCTTTATCCTCATTGCGATGAGTATCGCTTTTACGGTTGTTATTACATTCGTCGTACCGCAATTTCAATCTTTTTTTGAACAATCGGGGATGGAGCTCCCTTTTCCGACGAAATTGCTTTTATGGACCGAACATGCCATCCGTATTTATGGCCCCTATATCATCGGAGGTGCGATTGTCCTCTCCGTCTCTTTTAGTTTTGCATACCGTCGAAACCCTATGCTCAGACTCAAAACCGACCAATATTTTCTGAAAATATTCATTGTCGGCAAAGTGACCTATTATGCGATGATCGGCCGCTTTATCTATCTGTTTAATGTCCTCACCGAAGCGGGGATTCCGATGATCGACGCACTCGAAATTGCTATGGGAGTCGTTGAGAATAATTACATCAAACAAGAGCTCCAAAAAATCCCTACGGCCATTGAAGACGGACGTTCATTGGCGCAGGGGTTTGCTGAGAGCGGCCAATTCGAAGGGATGGTAATGCAGATGATCAAAGCCGGTGAGAGCAGCGGATCTCTTGGAACAATGCTGGGTAAAGTGAATCGCGTGTATAATACCCGATATGATTATATTGTCGATAACGTCGCTACCATGATCGAGCCGATCCTGATCGCCGCCATTGCCGGATTTGTTCTGGTACTGGCTTTGGGGATCTTTTTGCCGATGTGGTCGATGGTCGACCTTGCAGGATAAAGCATGGAACTCGAAACAGGAACCATTACTGTTGCTATTGTGAGTACCCTGATCCTCGCATTCGGGTTATGGGTTATCCATAAAATCACGAATATTTAAACGCTTTTTTCAATCTTTTGGATAATGTGTTCCGCTCCATTCGGAGCGATAAGATCTGCAAGTGCTTCGCTCTTCGGGGCGATATCGCTCATAATCGCTTCTTTGAGTTTATAAGCTATCCCATCACTTTGGCGTTCGCACCATCCGCAATTATGTTGAAGAATATACTGGGCATTATGGAACTGATGATCGGCTGCCGCATGGGGAAACGGAATGTAAAATGCCGGAACACCTGCCGCACACAGTTCCCATAAAGTACTCGCGCCCGAACGGCTCACCGCAAAATCGCTTCGTTCGATCAGTTCCGTTATTTGGGTGGTGAATCCGTAGACTTCGGCATCGATACCCAGTTCATGGTACGCAGTCTTTACTCTCTCTTCTTCTTTAACCCCACATTGATGGATAATGTGTATCCCTCGCTCTTTCAGCCATGGTGCGACCTCAAGTGCCAAATCGTTAATAAATTTTGCCCCCTGCGATCCGCCCAAAAATATGACGTTTTTTATCTCTTGTCGTATCCGGGCATTTTGGAAATAGCGTTCATTGACCGGATAATCGCAATGAAATTCCCCCTCTTCATAGGAGCTGAAAAACCCTTTTGCATAGGAGCGAAGCAGACGATTGAGCTTGCCTGTAATCGCATTTTGTTCATGAATATACAAAGGGATACCGGATACGACTGCGGCCAGCGCTGCCGGTGCCGCCGAAAACCCTCCGACGCTCACTACCGCATCGGCACCAAACTCTCGAATGAGAGCACGTGAACGAATCAACGCTTTAAATACTTTCCACAACGCCCCGATTTTACCCAGCCCTTTTTTATTAACAACACCGGTCGTATCTAAAAAATAAGCCTTTTCAAAAAGGGGACTGTTACCGAACCATTGATGATCCTGCCCTGATTGAGAGCCAATAAAGATAACCCGATGTCCTCGTGCACGTGCAGTCTCTGCTAATGATAAGGCGATAACAAGATGCCCCCCTGTTCCGCCCCCCGTAAAGATGATATTCATTTTTTGTCACCCGATTTGTACGTAATTTTTTTAGACAGCATCAATACCATCCCGATACCGATCGCCGAAGCCATCATCGTCGATCCTCCGTAACTCAAAAACGGTACCGAGATCCCTTTAATCGGTGTTAATCCGCTGATACCGTAGGCGTTGACCATGAAAGCGAATGTGATAAGCAATCCGACCCCGAGACTGAACAAATACGCGGTGTCATTATAGGAACGATTGGCGATTTTAAAAAGACGATGAAGTAACATAATAAAGAGGAGTACTACACCAAAAACACCTATAAATCCAAACTCCTCTGCAATCCCGGCCAAAACAAAGTCAGTGTGTACCTCACTTAAAAACCCGAGCTTAAACGTTCCGCCGCCCAAACCGGTTCCGAAGATTCCTCCGTTGTGAATCGCATTGAGCGAATGCCCGATCTGATAAGCTTCTTCACCGTTTTCAATCCTCAAATGTTTGGCAATCGATTCAGGGAAAAACGCCAGAACCGTACTTTGAGCTGTTGCCCACCACGATAAAATACGATTGATCCGATGTTCGGAGGTAAGAATAAAAAAGAGGAAGAACGAAACCGATCCTCCGATCAGGGTCATGAAAAAACGAAAACTGCTCCCTGCAAAAAAAAGCATAAAGGCTAACGTCAGAGCCAAAACAATAACCTGTCCCAAGTCATTTTGTAAAAAAGCGATCAAAAACATCACCAAAATAAAAATCGCCGCATACGGAAAAAAGCGTTTAAACTCTTCAACCACTCCCATATTCCCGTGGTGCCCAAGCTTACGCGAAAAACTCCATGCTAAAAAATAGACAAACCCGATTTTAAAATACTCAACCGGAGCCAGTGAAAAACCGAATAATTTGATCCAACGTTTTGCTCCGCCTACTTCACTCACCAGCGATGCCGGGAGGAAAGGCATAATCAACATTAATACGATTCCCCCAAAGAACAGCCCAAGACCCAGACGGTGTAGCCAAACATCAGGGTCCAACTGTGCAAGAGACCACATCAATAAAATTGAAATAATTCCGACAATCAATTCGCGTATGACAAAGTGAAAATCATCGTACTCAAATAAAATAACCGTATACGCCGAAAGGGTATAGGAACAGATTATTCCTATCGTAATAAGAGCCGTTGTTAAGAGAAATAATTTTTTATCAGGCATTTTTAGGCTTATAATGTATAATTTGACAATAGTATATCGTTCTTTGGAATAGAGTTCGATAAAAAATGTTTGGAATGTTTTTTGCTTTAATGACATAAACATCTACAGATAAAGGGGAAAAGGTGGGAATCAATATTTCACGGGCACACGATTTGATGCAAAGTGCGATGGATTACCGTGCGGCGCGTCAAGATATGATCGCCGGAAATATTGCCAACGCAGACACCCCTTATTATCGCCCTAGAGATCTCCGTTTCGAAGAGGTACTGGCGCAAAAAAGTGCTACGATCTTTGCGGATAAATCTCAGACTCTGACCATGACGCGAACGAATGGTGCACATTTGGATGGAACTGAGAATGCAAGCGATAGCAAACCGACTACCTTTTTCCGTGACGGCCATATGGCCCGTAATGACGGAAACAGCGTTGATTTGGATGTAGAAACGACAGAAATGGCAAAGAACTCGACTATGTTTAATGCCCTGTCTGCCGCACTTAAAAAAGATTCCGCTATTTTCAAAAGTGTCATCGACGCTTCTGGAAAAACATCGTAAGGATTAAACTATGGCATTTTTAGACAGTTTTGATATCAGCGGGTACGGGCTTTCAGCTCAACGTGTTCGCGTCAATACCATCAGTTCCAACATTGCCAATGCCCAAACAACGCGAACCGATGAGGGTGGTCCTTATCGCCGTCAAGAGGTAGTCTTTAAATCGGTGGATTTCAACAGCGTTTACAATAAAGCATTGGAAGAGCAAACTTCTGCGCTCAGCTATAGTGATCCTCTGAAAGAAGGGTTGTCCGGCCTTAAAGCCAACCCAGCTATCATGAGTGTCGTTGTGGACAAAATTACACGTGATGATTCGGCACCCAAAATGAAATACGATCCGTCTCACCCGGATGCGGATGCCAAAGGGTATGTTGCATACCCAAATATTAATCCTGTTATCGAAATGGCCGATTTAGTCGAAGCAACACGTTCGTATCAAGCGAACGTAGCCGCATTTGAAAGTGCAAAAAATATGGCGGGAAGCGCCATCAGTATATTACAATCCTAACGAAGGATAGACCATTATGGCCAATATTCAATCGATCAAATCTCTCTCTACCGCCGATCTACTGGCTAATAAAAGCGGTAATGCCGTCGAAGCCGGAGGAACTGATTTTGCCCAAGAACTTAAAAATGCTCTTGGCAACGTCAACCAAATGCAAGTTGACAGCGAAAAAGCGATGAGCGACATCGCGACAGGCTCGGTCAAAGACCTCCATCAAGCCGCAATCGCCATTGACAAAGCCGAAATCAGTATGAAACTGATGCTTGAAGTACGGAATAAGGCGCTCAATGCTTACAAAGAAATCACACGAACGCAAATGTGATTTAGCCTTACTATATGCGCCATTCCAATAAATCAAAAAAAATATTAGCACTTTTTCTCGTATTAATGTTCGGCTTCGTCATTTTTTTGGCGGTTATGCTCTACACTGCCGTACATACCCGTGCCATCCCTTCTATTTACTCTGAAGAATCGGGTAAAGCACAGCGCGGTTCTATAATCAGCGCGGACGGATTTCACATCGCGACAACCCAAAAACTCTATAAAGCCGTTGTGAATACCCGTAACATCGATCCGGATAAAGAAGAACTTTTCATACAGCTGTTCAGTATCTACAGCGGTATTTCTGCCGAAGAGATCCGACAACGCCTCCATACCCGAAAAGGTTCGGTAACACTGAGCTATCATATCAGTCCGAAAGAGGCAATGTACCTTAAAACGCTCGCATTTGAATTGCGCCGCCTCCACGTATTTATCGAATACGAAACACCGGATGGAGATCGTGTTCTTCAGGGACTCAGTGTCATCGAGAGCGGCGAAGCACGCGAATATCCGTACGGCAAACTTCTCACTCCCCTTTTAGGATATCCGCGCAAAATTGAAGAAGACGGTTACACTCGCGTTTACGGAATCAAAGGATTGGAGAAATTTTTTGATGAAGAACTCAATCCGCAGCAAAACCGAACCCAAAAAGCCCTGCGCGATGTCAACGGTTATTTGATTTTAAATAAAAAAAGCGATTTCAAACGCCAAATCAACGGACTTAACGTAAAACTCAACATACCGATAGCCATGCAGGCACGTGTCGAAGCAATCACCGATCGGATTAAAGAAAAGCTCCAAGCCGATGAAATCATCGCCACTGTTATGGATTCCAAGAGCGGCAAAATCCTGGCATTGGCCAGCTCAAACCGGTTTGATCCCAGCCATATTACTAAAGATGATTATCCTTCCCTCAATACCAATGCAATCGAATACAGCTATGAACCGGGATCCGTTATCAAACCGGTCATCTTTTCACTGCTTCTTGACCAGCATCTCATCAACCCGTATGACATGGTCAACGGTCATGGCGGACGCTACACGATGGGGAGAAAAACCATTACGGATGAGCATAAATTCAACATGCTCAGCGCCGAAGACGTTATCGTCTATTCATCCAACATCGGAATAGCTCAACTGGCTCAAAAATTAAACGGCGTCGAATTTACCGAAGGACTTAAACGGTTCGGATTTACCCACTTCAGCGGGATCGATCTCCCTTATGAAAAACGGGGGTCTGTCCCCAGTTCGGCCCAGTTAAACAATTACCTCTACAAAGCGATTACAGCGTACGGATACGGTATGCGCGCCAATGCGATGCAGCTGGTCAAAGCCTTTAATGTCTTCAATAACGGAGGAAAATTGATTAATCCGATGGTTGTAGATTCTTTGGTCGATGACAACGGACGCGTCATCCCGATGCAGGTTCAAGCCCCTGTTCAGGTCATTACACCCGCAACTGCCGAACAAATGAAGCGCATTCTAATTAAAACCGTCAATGAGGGGACAGGAACGGTCGCAAAAACACCGGGATTGGAAATCGGAGGAAAAACAGGGACGGCGCATATCGCCAAAAACGGAGGATACAGTAACAACTATCATACCTCGTTTATCGGATTCGCCAATGACGCCAAACACCATTATACGATAGGTATCATGGTCAACAACCCTCGTACCGTCTACTTTGCTTCTATCACTTCCGTACCTGTATTCAAAGCGATTGTAGACATGATGATCGAAGAAAAATATCTGACGGTCGATCCAGTCGCTGCAGCAGCCGCAGCGGCAGAGCCTACCCCTTCACACCCGCTTTAAGCGCTTTTACGATCAGTTTCGTTACCTCTTTTTCGAAAGGGTAATGGTGCTGAATTCCCCACACTTCAATAACGGCATCGCCTCGAAGAATCAGCTTACGCTTGGATTGAAATATTCCGATCATCCGATTGGAATTTAACGTCTTAGGATCGATTGCAAATACCAGCGGGATGATCTTCTCTTTGCCGGATTCGACTATGATAGATTTATTTTTATCGATGATCGCTTCCCCACTTACAATTCCCTCATTCTCATCATCAAGAGTATAGTTGAGGGAAATAAGTTTCAGGTCGCTGTGCCACTTATTGATCACTTTCAGATCGCTTCCCAGTCGAAGCGGTTCCTTTTCATTTCCAACCCCCAAGAGGGTTAAGATTCCCATCATCATTTGGGAACCCGCATTCTCAAACCGTATATTTCCCTGAGGCTCGATGAGAATATCCTGCCCGATTTTAGGAGCGGCACATCCTCCGATCAACAGCCCTACAAAGAGGATAATCCACTGCTTTTTCATCATTACATCCACACGTTATCGATCAAACGGGTCGTCCCGACGCGCGCTGCGACCAATACGATCGTATTGCCGATCACCACCTCTTTTAGCGACTCAAACTGACGGTTTACGACTGCGACATACTCCACATCTAACGGCTTAAGCAGATTCATCATAGCCTCTTTGATCTTCTCTGCATCCAAATTACCCTGCATCACCATTTTCGTCGCCTCTTTCAGTGCCGCGGAAAGCTTCAGTGCCTCTACCCTCTGTTTCTCATCCAAATAAACATTTCGGCTGCTCAGAGCTAATCCGTCTTTTTCACGAACTGTCTCCATCGGGACAATCTTGACATCCATAAAAAGATTCTCAACCATCTGCGTAATCAATGCCAACTGCTGCGCATCTTTTTTCCCGAAATAGACACGACTCGGACGTACCATATTCAGCAGTTTCATCACCACGGTAAGGACACCGTCAAAATGTCCGGGACGGGATGCACCTTCGAGGATGAATCCTCGCACATCCGGAGCACAAACTCGTACCTCATCAGACCCGTACATGGCTGCCACATCCGGATAAAAGAGGACATCCACTCCGCTCAGCTCGCAAATTTTAAAATCGGCCTCTTCGCGTCGGGGATATTTACTCAAATCCTCGCCCGGCAGAAACTGTGTCGGGTTGACAAAAATAGAGACAACAACCGTCTCATTCTCACGCCGTGCGGCTTCAATCAACGTTCGATGACCGATATGCAGAGCTCCCATCGTCGGGACAAACCCGATTGAGCCTCTCTTAGTATCAAGCGCAGCTTGAAGTTCTTGCCGTGAACGTGCGATAATCATCGTTTTAGCCTCTTTAGAATATAATCGCAATTATAATACAACCACAGGAATAAATACGTGGATCATTACGAATATACCGAATTACTTAAAACTTTGACAATCAAGATGCAAAACGTCACGGATGTCGTGCGACCGCAGGAAATCACAAAGCGTCTGGGCGAGATCGAAACCCTCGAAAATTCTGACGGTTTTTGGAACGATGCAGCCAATGCAGGAGTCGTACAAAAAGAGAAAACCCAGCTTGAACGCCGCCTTGCCAAATACTCCAAAACCTTTAATACCCTCGGTGATGCAAAAGACATCTATGATATGGCAAAAGACGAAGGGGACGATGAGACCATTGAAAGCCTTTTCGCCGATGCGGGAGAACTGGAAAATCAGGTCAAGTCGATGGAGATCGAAGTCCTCCTCAGCGGTGAGCATGACAGTCACAACGCCATCATCACCATCCATCCGGGTGCCGGTGGAACCGAGTCTCAAGACTGGGCGTCGATGCTGCTGCGCATGTATACCCGCTGGGCGGAACGGCATGACTTCACCGTCGAAATGCTGGACTACCAAGCCGGTGACGAGGCTGGTATCAAAGATGCCGCACTCCTCATCAAAGGGATCAATGTTTACGGGTATCTTAAAAATGAAAACGGTATTCATCGCCTCGTCCGTATCAGTCCGTACGATTCTGCGGCAAAACGCCATACCAGCTTTACTTCGGTCATGGTTTCTCCGGAACTCGACGATGACATCGATATCGAAATCGAAGACCGCGACATTCGCATCGATACCTACCGTGCATCCGGTGCGGGAGGTCAGCACGTCAACAAAACCGAATCGGCGATCCGTATCACCCATATCCCGACCGGTATCGTCGTGCAGTGCCAAAATGACCGCTCGCAGCACAAAAACAAGGCAACCGCTTTCAAAATGCTCAAATCCCGCCTCTACGAACTCGAGATGGAAAAAAAGCAAGCTGCCGTTGACGGAATCGAAAAAAGCGAAAATGGCTGGGGACATCAAATCCGTTCCTACGTCCTCGCTCCGTACCAACAAGTCAAAGACACCCGTTCCGGAATCCCATATTCCAACATCAGCAACATTCTCGATGGAGACATCGATGAAATGATCGAAGGTGTCTTAATCTCTCTTAGCCGCAAAGATGACGACGAATAATCAAAACACCATTCTCAAAGAGTGCGCGCTTCATGAGCCGTGCTCTTATATTTCAGGCAACTCACAAACCATCCATTATAAGGTCATTCAAGATTGCACGAAAGAGCAATGCGAAAATCTCATTTTACGGGGCTGGCGACGCTTCGGCGCGATGTATTTCCGTCCGATCTGTTCTGAATGCCGTGCCTGTGAAAGCCTCAAAATTGATGTAGAGAACTACACCTTCAGTAAATCCGAACGCCGAATCCTCCGTAAAAATGCCCATTTAACCACAATTATCCGCCAACCGACCCTCACACGGGAACATCTGTCCCTCTTTGATCGATACCACCGCTATAAACATCACACACGTGCCTGGGATGCCCCTAAAAGCGACCCGAAAAACTATTATGCATCCTTCGTCCACGGACACGGTGATTTTGGCTATGAAGTCCTCTATTTTGAGGGAGAGAAACTGATCGCTGTGGATCTGATCGATATTTTGGATGAGGGGATAAGTGCCCTGTATTGCTACTACGATCCCGAATACAATTCCCAATCGTTAGGACGGTATACCCTATTACAACAAATAGAATTTGCAAAGCGTTTAAATCTCAAATGGATCTATCTGGGATACTATGTCGAGGGATGCCAAAGCTTAACGTATAAAATCGATTATGCCCCTTCCCTCTATCTGAAAGGGCGACCGGAAGAAGATGAACAAGCACTATGGGATAGTTTTATTCCGCTCCGTTGATCATTCGTGAAACAAGACCACTTTGATCACTCTTTTCAGCAAGAACGACTCCGATAATATGAACGGCTATAAAAGCAAATAGACTCCATCCGAGATACATATGAACAGTCTCTACCGTATCCTTGGCTGAGCCTGCAAGCTTCCAATAGAGAGTTAGACCGCTGAGAGACATAGTCGCCAAAAGTAGATATACCGCCTTATAAAGTTTATAGACCTTCTGCATATGTGGATTATCATCAAAGCCGAATCCGTTTTTAATCACTAACGCAATTCGCCACACCAGCAGTACGGCTACCGTAATCCCTAAATATATATGCCAATCCCACATTGGACTTCTCACAGCTTTTCCAATAACAACTGCCTGTTCATCTGTAATAACTGTTCCGATTTCAGCGAGTTTCGTTTTGACGATCGAACCTATCTGAGATTTGTGCATAACACTCTCCCGCAATACAACGGTGATGAAAAGCCCAAACATGGCAAGCGCCTGTAACCAATGCCAAATTCTAAATGAAGATGAAAAATTACGATGCATATGAACTCCTTATATACGTTATCATATCACGAACCTTACTGTAAAGTATTAATACGAGATTAACATGCATGCTATCCACTATAACGATTCCCCTTTTATTCCGTCCAAAGTCGTCTGCATCGGGCGCAACTACGTCGAGCATATCCATGAGCTGAACAATGAAATCCCAGCCTCTATGGTCGTATTTAACAAACCTAATTCCGCCATCACCGATACCCTCCGTTTTATCTCCTCTGACACCCGTTTCGAAGGAGAAATCTGCTTTTTGATGATGAAAGGCAACATAGCCGGAATCGGTTTCGGACTCGACCTCACCAAAGCGGACATTCAAAACCATCTCAAAGCCAAAGGGCTTCCGTGGGAGAGAGCCAAAGGATTTGACGGTTCGGCAGTTTTAGGTAAGTTTGTCCCGTTTGATGGACCCCTGGAATCATTGCGTATGACGCTTCATATTAACGGTATATTGGTACAAGAAGCTACCTATGAGCTGATGATTTATAAACCGCTGGAAATGATTGAAGAAATAAAGAGTTTTATGAGTTTTGAAGACGGTGACATCATTATGAGCGGGACACCTAAAGGTGTCAGCACCTATAAAAAAGATGATGAATTTGTCGGTCGGATTTACAGTGATACAACATTACTCGTTGAAAGCCGATGGAGGGTTTTAGGCTAGATTTCTACTATCTCTTCACGCATTAATACCTGCAGATTTTCAACCGTTGCCGCTATTTTTTTTGTTTTGGCATGAACACCGTTTGCCGTTAACGGTGAATCACTCAATAAAGACTCCATATCCCCTTTAAAATCGGCGATGGCAAATCGATCTCCCCAAATTCTAAAGACAACATATTCCGGAAATTTTTCAGATAAATATGCTGCGAATTCTCCAATCAGTTCATTGCCCTTTTCCCAACCGTATTTCTTATTGTAGTGATGAAAATCGGACAATGAAATAATGTCGAGTGTCTCAGGCTGCACATGTTTCGTGCGGCCATTGATCATCATCATAAAATAGTCTTCATTATAAAGTTTTGTCAATCTGTCTCTAAAAAAGTAGCTGACCCTCTCTTCTTCAAGGGCACTGGAACCTATTTGGCTAATGGTCGTGTCAATGCTTAGCCCTGCTAGCACTTTGCAAGCAGCATTGACCACTGCCGGATGATACCATACGCCACTGAGTTCATTCAGTTCTATCAGCGACTCAGCGACCTCTTTTCTCGGTTTGTAGATACGATTCGTCGTCATGGCATCAAACGAATCGGCTACTGCAAGAATATGCCCTAACAATGGGATTTCACCCCCTTTTTTACCATTTGGATAACCGCTTCCGTCATAACGTTCATGGTGATCCAGCATGATCTCAGCCAATTCTTTATAAAAATGAACTGTAGAAAGCACCTCATACCCTGCAGCGACATGTTCTTTGATGAGTTCATACTCCAGAGGACTCAAACGTCCGGGCTTGAGTAAAATAGAATCGGGGGTCACTACTTTCCCGATATCATGAAGCTTAGCTGCTTCAACCAGCTGCTTAATTTCTTTCTCCGGAAGCTCCATCTCTCGGGCTATCAGCTCACAATATCGTGCTACCCTTTGAGTATGCCCAGCCGTATAGGTATCACGCTGCTCGATCATATTGACCAAGGCTTCGATAAAATTTTGATAGTTTCTGATTTGTTCCTCATGCAATACGTCGATGTGCTCGTTTTGAGAGAATGAATGATATGCAAATCCGATATCCCCTGCGAGTTCTTCAATCATGTTTTGTTCTTCGACACTAAACCCCGTCTCATGACCGGTGCATATCGTCAAAACACCGATTACTTCTTCCGAATAGGTACTCCGTTTCAGAGGCAGTGCATAAATCCCTTTTATTCCATACAGCTTGGCATTTTCCCGGCATGCTTCAGGGACGTTTTCATCAAAACGGGTAATCATTACCGATTTGCCCTCATCATATGCTTTTTGATCGATTGATGTAATAGTTTTAACATCCCCGACACCGTATGCAGCCATAACACTCAATTCATTTTTGATAACCATTGCAATCTTTGCACTTTTAAACGCTTCATTAGAACTCAAACACAGAGTCGCTTTGTCAATCAGTTCTTCTTTGCTCCGGGAAGTAATCAACATCTGATTGACATCCGCAACTGTTCGTAGAATACTTCTGAGATATTTTTCATTGAGATAGGCATTTTCCAACATTGAACTTTTTTCATACAGATGCTGTGTCTTCTCTGCCACCCTCTCTTCCAATGATGCATTGATCTCTTTTAATGCTTCTTTTGTCTCCCGAAGCTGCGCATTCATTTTGGCAATGTACACCAAGACAATCAGGGAGAATATCAACACTAAAATACCGATCAAAAGATATGTCCCGTATTTTTCTATTAAATACGAAAGAGCAGCTTTTTTGAGATACACATAGGGTCCGAGTTCCAATTCTTTGAGACATTCGTGAATGCTTTGATAATCGAGCGGTATCGTCCATCCAAGGCTATTGGATGCAATTGCCGCATCCGATTCCTCCGGCATTGAGATGAGCGCTACTGCTACTTTCTCGGCCAAATAAGCCGGTGTGTGTTTCGTTGTCGCAAATGGCCACTCAGGATAGAGACGGGTACTGGTTTGGTAAAAAAAATCGGGATAGTTCTTAGGGCTAATGACCGTAAAATTATTAATATCAATCTTCCCCTCTTTTGCCATTCGTTCGAGTGTATCGGTACGAACCGTTCCGGCATCAGCTTTACCGCGCTCAACTGCATGAACAACCGCTTCATGCGTTCCGTAAAATGTCGTTTTCAATGGATTCAATTTGACTTTATGCTCTTGTAATTCCCGCAATGCCATAATCCATCCGCCGAAGGAGTCTTGATTTACAGCAGCAAAGCGCTTATCACTCAAATCTTCAAGTTGCTTGATCTGTTTATTGGATGATCGCGTAAATATAACTCCGCCAAACTCGGTTTGAGCTTTGCCGTTCAGACCTTTATTCTTCAGTGTCGCAATTCTTGAAATACCGAACCTATATTCCAACTCGACATAATAGGCAGAATTTGTCACTACAAAGTCAATCTTTTGATCACGTAGATAGTTTGGGAAATCTTCGAATTTCAATGGAATAATTTTAAATGTATAGTCTGGAATTTTTTGATTTAGATATTCTGCGGTTGGGTTCCATGCACTTTGAGTTGTTGCAAAGTTTTTATGTGCCAGAACTCCGATATACACCACCTCTTTTGCGAAAAGGGACGATACCGATAACATTATTAAAAATATGATACTAACTATATTTGTTTTTCTCATACAACGATTATATCAAAATCAAAGAAAAAGGGGAGAAAAAGAGGATGTGCGCCAAAATGGCGCACGAAGGAGAAAAAATTAGCTGTTGCGTTTTTTGATAATTTCGTCTGCAACGTTACGTGGAACTTCTTCGTAGTGATCGAATTCCATAGAGTAACTAGCACGTCCTTGTGTTGCTGAACGTAGGTCAGTTGAGTAACCGAACATTTCAGACAACGGTACGAACGCGTCAACAATTTTGTTACCTGAACGGTCACCCATGTTGTTAACTTGTCCGCGGCGGCGGTTAAGGTCACCGATAACGTCACCCATAAAGTTTTCAGGAACTTCAACTTCAACTTTCATCATAGGCTCAAGGATAGCCGGATTCGCTTTACGCGCAGCTTCTTTGAATCCCATAGATGCAGCAAGTTTAAACGCCATCTCAGAGGAGTCAACCTCATGGTATGAACCGTCATACAATGCAACTTCGATATCTTCGATCGGATAACCCGCGAGAACACCTTTTTGCATTGCTTCTTTACACCCTTTTTCAACTGCAGGGATATATTCTTTCGGAATAACCCCACCTTTGATTTCGTTGTGGAAGATATAACCTGTTCCAGGTACACCCGGCTTAACACGGATATAGATGTGACCGAATTGCCCACGTCCACCCGATTGTTTCGCGTATTTGTACTCTTGGTTAACTTCAGCACGGATTGATTCACGGTATGCAACTTGCGGTGCACCGACTTCCGCTTCAACTTTAAACTCACGGAACATACGGTCAACAAGGATTTCAAGGTGAAGCTCACCCATACCGCTGATGATCGTTTGTCCTGTCTCTTCGTCAGTGTGAACGCGGAAAGATGGATCTTCCGCAGCCAATTTTGCAAGAGCGATACCCATTTTTTCTTGGTCCGCTTTTGTTTTTGGCTCAACTGCAACCGAGATAACCGGTTCAGGGAAGTGCATACGCTCAAGGATTACGCGATCTCTTTCATCACACAAAGTATCACCGGTAGTTGTGTCTTTAAGACCTACAACCGCACCGATTTCACCAGCATAAAGCGCTTTAATCTCTTCACGTTTGTTAGCATGCATTTTCAAAAGACGACCGATACGCTCTTTTTTACCTTTTGTGGTATTAAATGCATATGAACCTGACTCAAGAACACCGCGATACATACGTACGAATGTCAATTGTCCAACAAACGGGTCAGTCATAATTTTAAACGCTAGAGCAGCAAACGGTTCAGTGTCGTTTGATTCAACAACAACTTCTACCTCTTCATCTTCTTCCAATGTCCCTTTAATTTGAGCAACTTCTAATGGTGAAGGTAGGTAATCAACAACCGCGTCAAGAAGAGTTTGTACCCCTTTGTTTTTGAACGCAGTACCGCATGTCATAGGAATAATTTCCATTTTAAGACATCCGGCTTTGATCCCGCGCATGATCTCTTCGTTAGAAAGTTCACCCTCTTCGAAGAATTTCTCCATCAATGAATCGTCACCCTCTGCAGCCGCTTCCATCATTTTTGCACGATAGTCTTCCGCTTTTTCTAACAAATCTGCAGGAATTTCTTCTTCGCGGTAGTTTGAACCCATAGCCGCATCTTCATCCCAAAGGATCGCTTTCATTTTGACGAGATCGATAATCCCTTTGAAACCGTCTTCTGCACCGATTGGAAGTTGGATAGGTACCGGATTCGCTTTAAGACGATTGCGGATTTGCTCTTCTACGTTATAGAAATCGGCACCGATACGGTCCATTTTGTTAACGAAAACCATACGAGGAACCCCGTAACGGTTTGCTTGACGCCATACTGTTTCAGATTGTGGTTGAACCCCACCAACTGCACAGAATACAGCAACAGCACCATCAAGTACACGCATAGAACGCTCAACTTCAATGGTGAAGTCAACGTGGCCCGGAGTGTCGATGATGTTGATTTGTTTGCCGTTCCATTCACAGGTTGTCGCAGCAGAAGTGATGGTAATACCACGTTCTTGCTCTTGCTCCATCCAGTCCATAGTTGCAGCACCTTCGTGAACCTCACCGATTTTGTGTGATACACCGGTGTAGAACAAGATACGCTCAGTTGTTGTCGTTTTACCCGCGTCGATGTGAGCGGCGATACCGATATTTCTTACGTCTTCAAGTTTATGGGATCTTGCCATGTAATAGCCCTTAATAGAGTTTATAGTGGATTGGAGAATGATAACCCGAGAGGGTTATCAAAGGGTTACGAATATCTTACCAGCGATAGTGAGCGAACGCTTTATTCGCTTCAGCCATTTTGTAAGTATCTTCTTTACGTTTGAATGCTGTACCTTTGTCGTTTGCAGCATCTGATAATTCATTTGCCAAACGCTCTGCCATAGTGCGCTCGTTACGTTTGCGTGCCGCATCGGTTAACCAGCGGATAGCAAGAGAAAGTTGGCGTACAGGACGAACTTCTACTGGAACTTGGTAGGTCGCTCCACCCACACGGCGGCTTTTTACTTCGATAACTGGTTTGATGTTCTCAATCGCAGCGTTGAATACTTCGATACCTGATTTTTCACCACGTGAACCCATGATATCCAATGCACCGTACATGATTTTCTCAGCGGTACTTTTTTTACCGTCCCACATGATTTTATTGATGAATTTCGTCAATACTTTTGAACCATGAACCGGGTCAGGCATAATTTCGCGAACGGGCGCTTTTCTTCTTCTCATAATGTTTCCTTCAATGTTTTTTCATTTACTCAAAATACGGTCATCAGAAACCGAATCTTGTCAGACTAGTTGATTATTTTTTAGCCTTAGCTTTTTTCGTTCCGTATTTAGAACGAGATACTTTACGGTCTTTAACACCCGCAGTATCGAGAGCACCACGTACGATATGGTATTTAACCCCCGGTAAGTCTTTTACACGGCCGCCGCGAACAAGAACGATAGAGTGCTCTTGCAAGTTGTGACCCTCACCACCGATATAACTAATAACTTCAAACCCTGAAGTCAAACGAACTTTAGCAACTTTACGAAGCGCCGAGTTCGGTTTCTTAGGGGTTGTAGTATATACACGAGTACATACACCACGACGTTGTGGGCATGACACCAAAGCGGGTGATTTTGATTTTTTCACTACCGCTTGTCGCTCTTTACGAATAAGTTGGTTGATTGTTGGCACACAATCTCCTTTGTTGAAATGTTCCAGTAGAATTTTAGTCCGCTACTTAAAGGGGGACTAATAAACGCGCAATGGTATCTAATTTTTGATTAATTTGAGCTTATTTTAAGGAAGTTGTAAGTGTGAAGAAGAAAATCGGTGCCTGCTTTCACAGGCAACCGAAAAGATATTAATTAGTCGCCAAAAACCATTTTTTGATCTTTGTAGATACCGGTTCCGACCGGGATCGTACGACCAATGATGACATTCTCTTTCAAGTCGGTCAAATCGTCGATTTTCGCCGATACAGCCGCTTCCGTCAATACTTTAGTCGTATCTTGGAACGATGCAGCTGAGATAATCGAGTCAGCACTGACCGCAGCACGGGTAATACCTACAAGATACGGTTCAGCAATCGCAGGCTCTCCGCCGAGACGAAGGATTTTTTCGTTCTCCACTTTGAATTGTGCTTTAGAAACAACATCACCCTCGATAAATTTAGTATCCCCTGAACGGAGGATTTTGATCTGACGCAACATCTGAGTAAAGATAACTTCGATGTGTTTGTCCGCGATGTTAACCCCTTGACGGCGATAAACTTGTTGGACTTCACTGACAAGGTAGTTATACAATGCTTTGACACCCAAGATTCTCAAAATCTCGTGTGAGCTGACGATACCGTCGGTCAAACGCTCGCCGGCGTGAACGAACTCACCCGGATGAACCAATGCAACAAGATTTTTATCAACAAAGTACTCTTTAACCATTCCGTTATCCGAAGTAATCAAGATGCGTTCTTTTCCGCGAAGCGGTTTACCGAAGCTTACCACCCCGTCAAGTTCTGCGATAAGAGCGATCTCTTTAGGTTTACGTGCTTCGAAAAGCTCAGAAACCCGCGGAAGACCCCCGGTGATATCGCGTGATTTTTGGAGCGCTTTCGGTGTTCTCGCCAAGATATCCGCGACTTTAACATCGGCTCTATCTTGTGCAAAAATCGCTGTTTTCGGTTCAACCGCGTAACGGATAACTGAACCGTCATTGGCAGCAAGAACGATCGCCGGTTTGAATTCAGGAGCAACATATTCGTTGATCATCAAACGGGTTTTACCGGTGAGTTCGTCAAACTGCTCGGAAGCAGTAACTCCCGGAATAATGTCTTCGAATGTGATGACACCGTCGGTTTCAGAAATAATCGGATTCGAGTACGGATCCCATTCTGCTACAACTACTGATTCTTCTTTTACCGGTTTAGCGATCAAAGTATCTGCTTTGACCGCTTCGTTATCGCTTACTTCGATCACAGAACCGCGTGCAATATAGTGACGGATCGCTTCACGTTCTTCACTATCGGCAACAACGGCAAAAAGACCTTTTTCTTCAACACTGTGACCTTTTTTGATCTCATAATGTCGCTCAAGATAATCGCCTTTGAGAAGGTAGTATTTAACAACCCCTTTCTCTTTCGCGTAAATTTTTTGCGTGATCGGTGCACCGTCTTTTACTTGAATTTCTGACGCATACGGAATACGATTAGGTACATTCCATCCGTCTTTTATCGTTTCAACGATTGATTCATCCATTTTAACTGCTGTTGCAGATTCATACGGAAGGAAGAATTTACCTTCAATTTTACCGCTGACACCGGCAAGTTCGTTCGGTTTAGCCACTTCGTTTTTACGTAGGGTATAGCGAACGGTTTGGCTTTCGCCTTTAACACTGACGATGATCTCATCATGAATCGTTTGAATCTCTAACGTTCCGTTAAACGGCGCTTTGATTTTCGGTTCAACCAACAAGATTGCTGCATTACGACGGTTTGCAACGATTTGTTTACCCTCTTTTGAAAGGTAGGTTTTCATGTTGTGATAACGGATGAATCCCTCTTTCGTTGCAATGACTTGACGCTCTTCACGTGTACTTGATGCCGTTCCCCCGACGTGGAAGGTGCGAAGGGTCAACTGTGTACCCGGCTCCCCGATCGACTGAGCAGCGATGATACCGACCGCTTCACCGCGTTTAACGATTCCGCCGCTTCCAAGGTTAAGTCCGTAACATAGGGCACATACGCCACCCTCTGATTTACATGTTGTCGGAGTACGGATTTGAACCGATTTAATACCGGCTTCGATCACTTTAGAAGCTTTGATCTCATCGATCAATGTTCCCTCAGAATAAAGAATCTCATTCGTAATCGGGTCAATCGCATCTTCTGCCAATACACGGCCGTAAATACGGTCTTCGAGTGGTTCGATCAATTCATTACCGACAGAGATATCAGTCAGTTCAATCCCTTCATGTGTACCGCAATCGTGTTCAACGATTTTCACGTTTTGAGCAACGTCAACGAGTTTACGAGTCAAATAACCCGCATTCGCCGTTTTAAGTGCGGTATCCGCAAGACCTTTACGAGCACCATGGGTAGAAATAAAGTACTCAAGGACGTTTAGACCCTCTTTAAAGTTCGAAATAATCGGAGTTTCAATAATCGAACCGTCCGGTTTCGCCATCAAACCACGCATACCGGCGAGCTGACGAATTTGAGCCGCAGATCCCCGCGCTCCGGAGTCCGCCATCATAAAGATCGAGTTAAACCCGGCTTTATCGTTTTGGATCAATTCCATCATTCCGCCTGCGACGGTGTTGTTGGTATCTGTCCAGACGTCAATGATTTTATTATAACGCTCTTGCTCGGTCAATAGACCCGCTTCGAACTGTTTTTGAATCTCTTTAACACGGTTTTTAGATGCAACGATCAATCCCGCTTTCATTTCAGGGATAATGATGTCCGTGATAGAAATAGAGACACCCGATTTGGTTGCATATTTGAAACCGAGATTTTTCAAATCATCCAAGAATCCAGCTGTTACTGCAATACCGCCGTGTTTATTAACATAGTCAACCAACGCGGAGATATTTTTCTTTTTCATAACAACGTTCCACAATTCCGCAGGAACGAAATCCGGAAGGATCGACTGAAGAATCATGCGTCCCGCAGTCGTATGAATCACACGGCCGTCAACACGTGTACGCACTTTTGCGTGCAAATCAAGTGCATTATGCTCTAACGCGATCATAATCTCATCAACGCAGCTGAAAAGTTTATTCGATCCCTTCACATCATTTTTGCCAAGTGTCAAATAATATAGACCCAAGACCATATCTTGTGAAGGTGTCGCGATCGCTTTACCCGATGCAGGAAGCAAGATGTTCATAGAAGAGAGCATCAATACTTTACATTCTGCAATCGCTTCGGCACTGAGTGGAACGTGGACTGCCATTTGGTCACCGTCGAAGTCCGCATTGAAAGCGGCACAAACGAGAGGATGCAATTGGATCGCTTTACCGTCAATCAATTTCGGGTGAAACGCTTGGATTGAGAGTTTATGCAACGTAGGTGCACGGTTTAGCATAATCGGATAACCTTCTACGATTTCCGCTAAACATTCCCAAACTTCGTTGGTTTTCTCTTCGATCATTTTTTTAGCCGCTTTAACGGTTGTCGCATACCCTTTATCTTCAAGTTTTGCGATCAAATGCGGTTTAAATAGTTCCAATGCCATTTGTTTCGGCAATCCGCACTGATCCATTTGAAGGTTTGGTCCAACAACGATAACGGAACGTCCAGAGAAGTCAACACGTTTACCGAGAAGGTTTTGACGGAAACGCCCTTGTTTACCTTTGATGATCTCGGAGAGTGATTTCAACGGACGTTTGTTCGCACCTTTAACCGCATTTGCACGACGGCCGTTGTCGAATAACGCATCGACTGCTTCTTGAAGCATACGTTTTTCATTGCGGACAATAATTTCCGGTGCTTCAAGTTCGATCAAACGCTTCAAACGTTGGTTACGGTTGATTACACGACGATAGAGGTCATTGACATCCGATACCGCGAATTTTCCGCCATCAAGGCTGACCAACGGACGAAGTTCAGGAGGAAGAACCGGCAATGCTGTAAGCATCATCCACGCCGGATTGTTCCCTGAGTTCAAGAACGACTCGATAACTTTCAAACGTTTAACGATTGTTTTACGTTTTGCTTCAGAGTTTGTCCCAGCAACTTCTTCTTTCAAAGCTGAGAAAAGATCAACTAAGTCAAGTTCATCGAGCAATTCGCGAACCGCTGATCCACCCATCTCTGCTGAGAAACCGCTGTCCCCGTAACGTTGTACCAATGTACGGTATTGCTCTTCGTTCAATACGTCGTATTTAAGAACCGCAGAGGTTTGCTCACCGTCATAGTACGCTTCTCCGCCGTTTTTAACGATGTAGGCTTCGTAATACAATACGCGTTCAAGGTCTTTCATCTTCACACCGAGCAACGTACCGATACGGCTTGGAAGTGAACTGACGTACCAGATGTGTGCTACCGGAGTAACGAGATCAATGTGCCCCATACGTGTACGACGTACCTTTGCAGAAGTTACTTCAACCCCACATTTTTCACAAATAACACCTTTGTAACGCATCTTTTTGTATTTTCCGCACAGACATTCGTAATCACGAACCGGCCCGAAAATTTTGGCACAAAACAAACCGTCACGTTCCGGTTTAAGGGTACGGTAGTTGATCGTTTCTGGTTTTTTTACTTCACCGTGGCTCCATGAGAGAATTCTCTCCGGAGACGCGAGTCGGAATTGGATCTGTTTAATATCGACCGGACGATTATCTTCAGTTACGGCAACTGGTACTAATTTACTCATTGTCATCCACCTCGTCAAAAATCTCAATATCAAGCGCCAATGATTGGAGCTCTTTAGTTAATACGAAGAGTGTTTCAGGGATACCTGATGCTGGTACACTCTCCCCTTTTGTAATTGCTTTATAAGCACGTACACGTCCATCAACATCATCTGATTTGATGGTCAACATCTCTTTAAGAACAGCAGAAGCACCATATGCTTCAAGAGCCCATACTTCCATTTCCCCGAAACGTTGTCCACCGAAGAGCGCTTTACCCCCGACCGGTTGTTGTGTAACGAGTGAGTATGGTCCGGTTGAACGTGCATGCACTTTCTCATCAACCAAGTGATGAAGTTTAAGCATATACATATACCCGACGTTAACGCGTTCTTTCATTTTATCGCCGGTTTTACCGTCGTAAAGTTCCATTTTGCCGTCAGTGTCAAGTTTCGCCAACTCAAATAGTTTTGCGAATTCTGCTTCGGTAACCCCTTCAAAAATAGGTGTCGCGAATTTAACCCCTTTTGACCAGTCTTGTGCATAGCCTAGAAGCGTTTGATCATCCATCTCACCAAGTACTTTAGCCGCGTTCATAAGTCCTGCAACATCCGCAAATGTAATCATTTTACTGCGTAAGTCACCGATAAACTCTTTTTGTTTTGCTTCAAAAATATCTTGAATTTGGAATCCAAGCTCTTTACCGACCATACCAAGGTGCATCTCAAGGATTTGCCCGATGTTCATACGAGACGGAACCCCGAGCGGATTCAAACAAACGTCAACGGATCGTCCGTTCGCCATGTACGGCATGTCAACTTGAGGAACGATCGTAGAGACGATACCTTTATTCCCATGACGTCCCGCCATTTTATCCCCGACTTTGAGTTTACGTTTTGTCGCGATATAGACTTTTACGAATTTAACAACACCGTTAGGGAGGATGTCGTCTTTTTCCAAGATAGAGAGTTTTTCTTCGTGTTCGTCACGGAATTTTTTCTTCTCTTTTTGGAAGTGGTTTTTCGTTTGGTTGTATTTCTCTTGAATATCGTCGCTGAATGCTTTAACAACGTTATTCATCGCAAAACGGTTAACTTCTTTAAGATCGTCCGCTTTGACGTTTTCACCCGCTTTATACTCGTTGCCGTTGATGCTTACATCGCTTAGCAACGGATGCTTAGTGAGCAATGAGACGATACGAAGCATCTCTTCTTTATCGATCATCAAAAGACGATCGTAGTGTTCGCGTTCAAGTTCATCGCGCTCTTGTTTTTCAAGTTCTAGCGTACGTGGATCTTTGTCGTACCCTTTTTTAGTGAAGACTTTAACGTCAACGACAACCCCTTCCATACTTGGTGTACAGTAGAGTGATTTGTTAACGACATGACCCGCTTTTTCACCGAAGATAGCACGCAATAAACGCTCTTCAGGGGTCGGTTTTACTTCACCTTTCGGAGAAACTTTACCGACGAGGATCATCCCACCTTTAACATACGTACCTATTTTTACGATACCGCTGTCATCAAGATGAGAAAGTTCATCATCACGAACATTCGGGATATCACGTGTAATCTCTTCTACACCGTGTTTGAGTTCGCGCGCTTCCGCCTCTTTCTCATAGATATGAACGGAGGTAAACGCATCTTCGCGGATCATACGCTCAGACATAACGATCGCATCCTCGAAGTTATACCCGTTCCACGGCATAAACGCGACGAGTGCATTGATACCGAGTGCCAATTCGCCTTGATCCATATTCGGACCGTCCGCGATGATTTGACCTTTCGTTACCATTTGCCCTTGTTTAACGATCGGTTTTTGCAAGAACGTCGTATTTTGGTTGGTACGAAGATTTTTTTGCAACGGGTAATAATCGATAAAGGTTCCGTCTTCATCTTCACCCATCACGTAGATGTGTTTTGAATCGACTTTTTCAACGATACCGCTGCGATCTGCTTTAACACATTCCCATGAGTCGCGAGCAACGAGTTTTTCAACTCCGGTACCGACCATTGGTGCTTCAGGACGCAACAACGGCACAGCTTGACGTTGCATGTTCGATCCCATCAAGGCACGGTTCGCGTCATCGTGTTCCAAGAATGGAATCAAGCTCGCTGCAACACCGACAACCATATGTGGTGTCAAGTCACGAAGTTCACACTCTTTAGGAGAAACAAGAGGATATTCACCGTCTTGGCGCGTTTCAACCAAATCGTCCAAGAAGTTACCGTTTTCATCGATACGGCTTGATGCCGCAGCAATAACTTTTCCTTCTTCTTGGGTCGCTGTCAAATAGACAACTTCAGAAGTTACGACACCGTCTTTAACAACATTATACGGCGCTTCGATAAATCCGTGTTCATTAACTTTAGAATAAGTTGCCAACGTATTGATCAAACCGATGTTTTGTCCCTCAGGAGTCTCAATCGGACAGATACGTCCGTAGTGTGTCGGGTGAACGTCACGCACTTCAAATCCAGCACGTTCTTTTACAAGACCGCCTTCTCCAAGTGCTGAAAGACGACGTTTGTGGGTAACTTCCGATAACGGATTCGTTTGGTCCATAAACTGAGACAATTGTCCGCCGCTGAAGAACTCCATAATCGTAGAAGTGATCATTTTTGAATTGATCAAATCATGCGGCATCAACTCGGTGGTCGGACCGCTCATCGTGGATAGTTTATCTTTGATCGCTTTTTGCATTTTGATCAAACCATTGTGTAACTCGTTACCGAGCAACTCCCCGATTGAACGGATACGTCGGTTACCGAGGTGGTCACGGTCATCGATGTGACCTTGACCGTTTTTAACTTTTACGACGTATTTAACGGTATTGATGATGTCTTCATTCGTCAAAACAGTCACATATTCAGGTATGTTAAGACCCAATTTGTGATTCATTTTCATACGTCCGACGCGAGTTAAATCATAACGTTCAGGATCGAAGAAAAGTTGATTGACAAAAACTTTTGCCGCTTCTTTTGTTACCGGCTCACCAGGACGCATTACTTTATAAATACGAATCGCAGCAAGATCGTTTTCATCTTCAATAATTTCCGTTTGACGGAGTAGTTTTAATGAATCGGCATCCGCGATAAACGCGTTGATGATAGCGCTGTCATGTCCTTCTGCCAAGTCGTTCGCAATAACAAACTCTTTAACGCCAGACTCGATCATTTTTTTGAGTTTAGTCTCATCAAGCTGTGCCATCGTATCAAACATCACTTCACCGGTCACAGCATCAATGATCGGCTCAGCTAAATGACGTTCAATCAATGTTTCAATCGGATACTGAATCGCAGTAACACCGTCTGCAATCAATTTTTCCGCTTTTTTCGCTGAAAGACGTTTACCGGCAGCAACCAATAATTTTCCGTCGCTGTCGATCAAATCGTATCCTAAACGTCCTGCAAAATGTTCAGGATCGAAATCCATCAAATATTTGTTTTCTTCGACACGAATTTTTTGCAGTGGATAGAACATTTTTAAAATGTCTTGTTTACTGTATCCGAGCGCACGGAACATGATTGTAACCGGAACTTTACGGCGTTTATTGATACGCATGTAAAGAATATCTTTCGGATCGTACTCAAAATAAAGCCATGAACCGCGGTCAGGAATAATCTGACCGGTAAATATCATTTTGCTTCCGGCTGTAGTCGATTCTTCTTCTTTGAAGATAACCCCAGGTGAACGGTGGAGTTGATTAACAACAACACGCTCTACACCGTTGATGACAAAGGAAGTACGATCTGTCATTAAAGGAATGTCACGAATAAAAATGGTTTGTTCTTTAATATCTTTTACACCGGTTTTTTCTTTGGTGTTTTCGTCACGATCCCAAATCATTAGACGTGTTTTCATACGTAGCGATACAGAATAGGTCAATCCGCGTTCCATACATTCGCGTACAGTGTACTTTGGACGTCCTACTTCAGAACCTAAATATTCAAGTGAAAGACGGTTTTGAGAATCATGGATCGGAAATACCGATTGAAATACACGTTCGATACCACTTTTGGATCGATCTTTTTGATCCAACATCAAAAAGGATTCATAAGAACTTTGTTGAAGTTGTAACAAGTTTGGTACTTCAATTTGTTGGGGAGTTTTCGCGAAATCAACGCGCAAGCGGTTTCCGGAGTGAAGAGTGTTTAACATAGGCTACCTCAATCGAAGTTTTTGATCCCATAGGGATAAGTGCAAAGTCTATAAGTCGAGCGTCCTCGACCCTATAACGACGTATGGGCACTTTACGAAGAAGCTAAAATCCGCTTCGTAAAGTGCCCTGTGGGAGGTGGAGGCGTCAGCCTCCAATCAAAATGATTATTTGATTTCGACAGAAGCACCAGCTTCTTCAAGTTCTTTTTTAGCTGCTTCAGCATCTTGTTTAGAGATACCTTCTTTAATTGTTGTAGGTGCACCTTCAACAGCGTCTTTTGCTTCTTTAAGACCAAGACCAGTCATAGCACGTACTACTTTAATAACGTTGATTTTTTTCTCACCACCGTCTTTCAAGATAACATCGAATTCAGTTTTTTCTTCTGCAGCTTCAGCAACAACAGCGCCGCCAGCAACCGCTACCGGTTGAGCAGATACTCCGAATTTTTCTTCGAATTCTTTTACAAGCTCAGAAAGCTCGAGGACAGAAAGGTTTGAGATAAACTCAAGAACATCTTCTTTAGTTACAGCCATAGTATTCTCCTATTGGTATTTTTATTTTGTTATGCCGACATCTCTATCAGCGTTTTTTCAAAGAAGCAATTAAGCTGCTGCTTCTTCTTTTTTACGTTTAAGCGCATCGAGTCCGATTGTAAAGTTGCGAACTGGTCCCATCCATACAGATGCCAACATTCCAAGCAACTCTTCGCGGCCCGGTAGGGTAGCAAATGCACGAACTTTGTTCTCATCAGCAGCTTCGCCGTCAATGTAAGCCGTTCGGATCACAAACTTATCATTTGCTTTTGCGAAATCAACTGCTGTTTTTGAAGCAGCGATTGCATCAGGTCCCCAAACGAAAATGTTAGTATCTTTAATTTCGATACCGCTCATCTCTGCATTGTTCAAAGCGATAGTTGCAAGTGTATTTTTTACAACTTGAACTTTTGAATCTTTTTCACGTGCAATTTTACGAAGTGCTTCAAGTTCAGACACTGCTAAACCGCGATAGTCACACATAATAACTGCAGCAGAAGATTTGAACTCATTAGTTAGATTACTAACAATCTCAGATTTCTGTGATTTATTCATAGTTTCTCCTTTCCAGACATAACAACTTCAAGCGGGGCAGAAGATTTCTGATTAAGGCCTTGGCCCCCTACTGTCTTCAGTCCATAAGATAAAGACAAAGCAAGCTTTGTCAAAAGACACCTTAACGGATGTCTAATAATTCTTGTGTTTCGAATTTGATTGCAGGGCTCATAGTAAGTGACAATGCTGCGTTTTTGATGTAGCGACCTTTTGCAGTCGACGGTTTAGCACGGTTGATAGCACCGACAAAAGCTTTGATATTTTCAGCAATTTTATCTGTGTCGAAACTCACTTTACCGATACCGGCATGGATGTTCCCTTTTTTATCAACACGGAAATTGACTTGTCCGCCTTTAACATTGCTAACCGCTTTTGCGATATCCGCAGTAACAGTACCGGTCTTAGGATTCGGCATCATCCCTTTTGGCCCGAGGATACGTCCTACTTGACCTACAAGACCCATACAATCAGGTGCAGCAACAACGATATCGAAGTTGATATTACCTGCTTTGATTTGCTCAACCAAATCTTCAGCACCTACGATATCGGCACCTGCATTTTTTGCTTCGTCAACTTTTGCACCTTTTGCAAAAACTGCAACACGAACCACTTTACCCGTACCGTGAGGAAGCACAACCGCGCCACGGATCATTTGGTCAGCGTGACGTGGGTCAACGCCTAGGTTCAATGCGATTTCGACAGTTTCATCGAATTTTGCAGATTTAAGCTCTTTTACAAAAGCTGCAGCATCGGCTACAGAGTAGCTTTTTGCCATATCAATTTTTTCACTAAGTTGTTTGTAGCGTTTTCCAGCCATTTGAATTCTCCAATATTAGAATCTGCCGCAAGATTTATTCTCTTTGCGGTCGAAGAGCTTTGTAGAAATTAATCTACGATATCAACACCCATTGAACGAGCAGAACCGGCGATTGTTGCCGCAGCTGCATCGATATCATCTGTATTCATATCTTGAATTTTTTGCTTAACGATTTCCATCAATTGAGCTTTAGTGATTTTACCCACTTTGTTTTTCATCGGATTATCAGTCCCTTTTTTAAGTCCAGCCGCTTTCATAATGAGAGCAGATGCAGGGGGTTGTTTTGTGATGAAAGAGAACGTTTTGTCCGCATATACTGTAATAACTACAGGGAGTTTAAAACCTGCCTTATCTTTTGTACGCTCGTTGAACGCCTTACAAAATTCCATGATGTTAACACCACGTTGACCGAGTGCTGGTCCAACCGGAGGGGCTGGATTAGCAGCGCCGGCTTGTACTTGCAACTTGATGTAGCCCGTAATTTTCTTTGCCATTTGTGCTTCCTTTTTTTGAGATTAAATTATTTTTTCGACTTGGGTATACGAAATATCCACCGGAGTACTACGTCCGAAGATAGAAACGTTGAGTTTCAATGTACCGTGTTCAAGATCGTATTCGTCAACGGTTCCGGTAAAGTTCGCAAACGGACCGTCTACGATACGAACCATCTCACCGTTCTCGAAGAATACTTTCGGTTTCGGAGCCGAACGGTTAGTAACACGATCCAAGATGACCGCAATGTCATTATCGCTCAACGGTGTCGGCTTATTGGATTCACCAATAAAACCGGCTACACGCGGTAGTGATTGGATACGGTGCTGCAAATCGATGGAAAGATCCATATTTGCAAATACATAACCTGAATACAATGAACGCTCAGTAATTTTCTTTTTTCCGTTTTTTACTTCAATAACGTCTTCTGTCGGAACGATTACTTCAGTAATAACGTCTTCAAGATGATTTTCAGCAATAATATTTTCGATAGCGGCTTTAACACTGCGCTCACTACCGGCATAGGTTTGAATCGAGTACCAACGATGTGCCATGTTTTTTCCTTAACTCAAAATTGCTGAAACAGTTGATGACATAATCAAATCAACTAGTGCTAAGAACAATACAATAAACGTAACAACAGCGACCACGGCAATAAATGCTTGTTTAACTTGCGGCTTCATAGGGAAAATAACTTTTGCAAGTTCCATTTTCGCATTATGAATGTAATGGTTTAGGTTGTTTTTCATCTATTTGTATCCTTCGGACATTTCCAACGAATAACGCTCTCAAGCATCATTAGTAGAAAATGAGTGGCAGGTCAGGAGGGATTCGAACCCCCAACAATCGGATTTGGAATCCGGCGCTCTACCATTGGAACTACTGACCTATAAAAACCCTCCGAAGAGGGAACTGATAATTAAAGTTTTGCTTCTTTATGAACCGTGTGCTCACGGCAAAATTTACAAAACTTACGTACTGAGAACTTCTCAGTGTGAGTTTTTTTGTTTTTAGTAGTGTGATAGTTACGACGAGTACACTTTTCACACGCTAAATGGATATTTTCACGCATGTTTTACCTTATTAGTCCAACCCGAAGGTTGGGGAAAATTATGCAAGGATTTTAGAAACAACCCCAGCACCGACAGTACGTCCACCTTCACGGATAGCGAAGCGAGTACCCTCTTCCATCGCGATCGGATGGATCAATTCAGCGATAATTTTTACGTTATCACCAGGCATAACCATTTCAGTACCTTCTTGCAAAGTAATCGCACCTGTTACGTCTGTTGTACGAACGTAGAATTGTGGGCGGTAACCGTTAAAGAATGGAGTATGACGTCCACCTTCTTCTTTGCTCAATACGTAAATCTCAGCCTCAAATTTAGTGTGAGGAGTGATTGATTTAGGTTTACAAAGAACTTGTCCACGCTCAACATCTTCTTTCTTAGTACCACGGAGAAGAAGACCACAGTTGTCACCTGCTTCACCCATTTCCATTTCTTTACGGAACATTTCAACACCGGTTACGGTAGTTGTTTGTGTATCACGGATACCAACGATCTCGATTGTTTCACCGATTTTGATTGTACCACGTTCGATACGACCTGTTACAACGGTTCCACGACCAGAGATAGAGAAAACGTCCTCTACAGGCATCAAGAAATCTTTATCCGTTTCACGCATAGGTTGTGGGATATAGCGATCTACTTCTGCCATCAATTTTTGAATTTTTGCTGACCATTCACCAAGAGTACCAGTTTTTGCTTCTTCAAGTGCTTTAAGAGCAGAACCAGCTACGATTGGTGTATCGTCACCCGGGAAATCATAAGTATCAAGAAGTTCGCGGATTTCCATCTCAACGAGTTCAAGAAGCTCTTCATCGTCAACCATATCTTCTTTGTTCATGAAAACAACGATGTATGGTACACCGACTTGTTTAGAAAGAAGAATGTGCTCACGTGTTTGTGGCATTGGGCCATCCGCTGCAGAAACAACAAGAATAGCACCATCCATTTGTGCAGCACCGGTGATCATGTTTTTAACATAGTCGGCATGCCCAGGACAGTCAACGTGTGCATAGTGACGGTTGTCTGTTTCGTATTCAACGTGTGAAGTAGCGATCGTAATACCGCGTTCGCGCTCTTCAGGAGCGTTATCGATTTGATCGTAATCCATCATTGCAGCACCGTTTGTTACTGCAAGTACAGCTGTAATAGCTGCTGTTAATGTAGTTTTACCGTGGTCAACGTGACCGATTGTTCCGATGTTACAATGTGGTTTATTACGCTGAAACTTCTCTTTTGCCATAGTGTCCTCCGACTGAATGTGTAAATGAAATTGGAATTATACCAAAAAACAGCTGAAATAGCTTTCAAGCTTTCAAAAATTACAAAATTATTACTGGAGCTCACGAGCGGATTTGAACCGCCGACCTCTTCCTTACCAAGGAAGTGCTCTACCCCTGAGCCACGTGAGCATAAAACAATGATAAATATGTATTTGGAAGCTTAAAAACTATTTTACGTTTTAAGGTAATGATGAAGTAGTAATTATGAAATGTATACTTCAGCTCCCAGTGGAGCGGGAAACGAGACTCGAACTCGCGACATTCAGCTTGGAAGGCTGACGCTCTAGCCAACTGAGCTATTCCCGCAGATGGTGGTGAGAGAAGGATTCGAACCTTCGAAGATAAAAATCAGCAGATTTACAGTCTGCCCTCGTTGGCCACTTGAGTATCTCACCACGGCCATAATCTGGTCTAACACTGATAAATGTAATGCGTTCCGATTTCATTCAATGGTGCCGGCACGAGGATTTGAACCCCGGGCCTATTGATTACAAATCAATTGCTCTAGCCAACTGAGCTATGCCGGCATTGGTGAAATGGAGCCGAAATTATATACACTCTTTACTAAAATGTCAAGCGTATTTTAAAGAAAATTATACGATTGTATAAATAACCTCTTTTTTCTTTTTTGTCTCAACAATTTCATTCAAAAATAACCCCTCAATATTCAAGGCTAAAAGTTCTTCAATTGTTCTTATTTGATGTTCAGCAACTTTACGCAGTATGATACCACGGTAAGCTTTCGCCCAATGGCTCACCACTTTTCCCTCTTTTAAAAACTTCAACGTTGTCGTTTGTTTTGTTGGAATATAAAATTTATCGTAAAACCCTGCACGTAAATCTAATATTTCCTGATCACCGACCAGATCATTCAATGCGACGGAAAAATGTTCTTTGTAATATTTATCAGGTGCAAATGCCCCAATCGCTGCACCTTGTTTAAGCTTATAATCGGGGATAAAATCGCCTGATCGAATCGGTCCGAAAAGATTGGAGAAAAGGATAACATTAACATCAAGATACTCTTTAGATTCAGAAGAAAGGCTTTGATAATCCAGATAATCATAGGCAACACCGTCATAACGCTCTATCGCTTTCATTGTCGGAGCTGAAGAAAATGGGACACGATAACGTTCATATTCTTTGGTATCTTTAATTCCAAAAAGCTCAAAAAGAGCTTCATTATTGCCATTACGGATCACATCTTCATACTGTTTAATGACATCGAGACGTTTTGAATAAAGCTCAGAGAATATAAGTTTATCGGGACTTAATGCAGGATGCGTCCCTCCCTCTTTTTTCCCTTCGCTGGGTGCAAATAAAATAACCATCAGTAATAGGCGGCAATAATGGCGTAACTAAGGAAAAACATCATATGTGACGCCCCCTCGAAATAGTTCGTCTCACCCTCATCCGTTGTTTTCCAGACCAATAGAATGGTCAGCAGCAGTGCACCGATTTGGAGCGGATTAAAATCAAGCGTCAGATTGATCCCTGAAAAATAGGCCAATAGCATCAGAATAGGTACAGTAAGGATAATAGATACCGTCGATGCCCCCATCGCAATATTAACAACCCGCTGAATCTGGTCGTTACGTGCAGCACGTACTGCAGTAAAGATTTCAGGAGAAACACTAATAATTGCGATTACAAGACCGGCCAAGCCGGCCGATATACCATGTTCACGTGCTATTACAACCCCGTTCCCTGCAAATATCTCCGCGCCGAATGCAATAACGGCAATTAAACCGAAGATTGCAATAAAATTAATAGGCGTACTTAGGTGTTCAAAAATATAATCACTGGAATCGTTTTCATCGATTTCGGCATCTTCCTCTTCTTGAAGCTTTCGTTTGAGACGGAAGAAACGGCTTCGTGCGGTCGCTTTAAAAAAATGGGTATGGGTTCGGGTTTGAAAAATAAAAATAATAATGTAAAAAAGAAGCAAGACTCCGGCAATCAAATGGCTTACATGCGTCAATGAATCAATCCCATGATCCGTATGGCTAAGAAGTCCCGGAACCAATAAAGCACTGGACGCAACAAATAAAACGGTCGTATAGGCACTGGAAGTCTCTTTATTATGCTGTTGCTGGGTAAAGGCCAAGCCACCTAAAAAGACGGCAAGCCCCAACAAGACATTCAAATCCACAATAACAGCGGAGATAATCCCCCCTTTGACGGTCTCTAACACTTCAGGAGAATGACGTACTTCGAGTAAAATAACATACAGAAGGATGATTTCGACGGCTACCGCGCTGAACGTAAGGACAAAGCTTCCGTAAGGTTCATGAAGACGTTCAGAGAGGATATCGGCCACTTCGGCAACCGTTAGAGAGAGTGCGGCAATTCCGATTGCCGCGAACACTGTTGAAAGAGAAGATTCATGTTGAGCGTTAAATATAAAAGCTAATGCGATTGAAACTACACCTATAAAGATGTCCCAATAATCTTCAATAAAATAGCGTATCCGCCTATCCAAAATTGTATCCTTTATAATAGCTATCAAAAAGCCGTGTTTAAAATAGTACCATATTTAGTACTTAAGTTGATTTATATCTTTAAATCCAACCTTTTCGTTTAAAGATATAGACCGGCAATATCGATGAAATAATCATCATGATGATAGAGAGCAGATAGCCGTACTGCCAATGCAATTCCGGTAAAAGATCAAAGTTCATCCCATAAATACTTGCAATCAAGGTTGGAGGGAGAAATACGACATTGACGATCGTAAACATTTTGATGACTTTATTTTGTTCAATGCTCAAAACACCGACGAAAATATTTTGGAGATAATCAAGACGCTCAAAATTGAAGTCGGTATAGTCAATCAGCGACTTAATGTCTTTAAGCATGACGGTAACGTCGTGCTTAAGAGAATGTTTGTATTTGCTCGACTTCAAAAAAGCACTCAAAATACGCTGCTTATCGTTTAGATTTTCACGTATCTGCATATTCAGGTCTTCTAATGATGAAATACGTTCCAATATCTCTTCGTCTTCGTTTGTATAGTCGGTCAAAACATGTTTACGGACACGGGTAATATCTTTTGAAAGTTTTTCAATGATATCGGCATCGGCATCGATACGGATATCTAAAATCTGGCAAAAAATATCGTACCCGGTCTCAAACTGTTTCGGTGTGGCAAAGAATTTGCGGTTAAATTCATCAAATGTATAAAGTGTCGTGTATCGGATCGAAATCAAAAGATCCCGGTAAAGGATAAATGATACCGTTTCATTATGCGAATGTGGAGTTGACGTAACCAAGAAATAGCTATTGATTTCAATACGATCGTTCTCTTCCCAATAACGCGAACTGATCTCAATCTCTTCGGTCTCTTGTTTGGTCGGGAATTTAATATTAAACGTATTTTCGATGAAAACAATCTCATCATACGTCGGCATTAGCATATCAATCCAGATCACTTTTTCGATTACGTCGCCGTCAAGTTCCGACATCGTATCGATAAACGCAATTGCATTTTCATTACGGACATAACATTTAATCATTGGATAGTCCTTTCCTAAATCGCTCTTTATAACTGCATTTTTGACACAGCTCCTCGCTGCATTGCCCTTTGGCAAACCCTTCTCTGATGGCAAGGGAGCGTTTCGATATCAGAATTTTACCCAAATTTGTTGCTCGAAGGTTACCTAGGTCCATAATTCCTTCCCCGTCCAAACAGCACGGCACGACTCGGCCGTCTGCCAAAATAGCGATTTGTTTGCTTAAACCATGACAATATCCGTCACTAAGAACGGTATTGCTCAAACTCGGCCATTCAAAATAGCGGTCAAAATGGAGCAAAATTTTGGATGCCAATCGAATCGATTGTCGTTCACCGTTCATCTGAGAAACGATTTCGCCTTCTTGAAGCCCAAAATGATTCTCTAAAAGGGAAAATAGATTCGTATTAAACTCTTTTTCACTCTGAACCTCATCGAGATTCCAAAGCCTCAAATTAATAAAGAAATCGCTTTGCTGCGAAAGCTTCTCATCACAGAGTGTGAGTATGTTTTCCATGTATGCTTCGAACGTTCGCGCAACACTGTTTTTATTGAAACTGTTCAACGAAATATTCACTTGTCGAAGTGCAGGATGAAAAAGAGCCTCTCGCCGCATAGAATCGAGATAAAATCCGCTGGTGGTAATCATCACTTTCAATCCGCACGCATACGCAATATCAAGATAACTCTTCAGATTACTAAGCACCATGGGATCACCCATCACATGCAAGGCGATCTCATCCGTATACTCTCGGAGCTGCTCTACAACAGATTGGAAAAAAGGCAGCTCCATCGTCAAGGTCGGTTGACTCTTCGGAGGGCAGAAACTGCAGGACAATCCACACACATTGGTTATTTCAATATAGGCACGATGAAATTTCATTAGCTATAATACCTTTATGCAAACCTTAGACACAATTAACCAAACCCTTACTACCCATGATGCGGTAATGCTCTATTTTAGCGCACCGACCTGCAATGTATGCCATGCCCTCAAACCAAAACTCGTTGAAGCTATCAGCACCGAATTTCCGATTTTCGAAATAGAGAGTATCGATATTTCGGAAACACCTGAAATTGCTTCCTATTTTAGCGTTTTTGCCATTCCGACTGTACTGATCTTTTTTCAGGGACGGGAATTTTTACGTAAAAGCCGACACATGAGTGTCGGAGAAGTCGTTGAAGACATCCGCCGTCCTTATGAGCTTATGCTCTCATAAGCACTATTCTGCCTCAAGGAGGCAAGCTTTAGTGCCTTAGCGGCAAGCGTAGTTGTCGGGGCTTTGCTCCGATAACGTTAAAATTACGGTAAAAAACTAACGATTCCTGCCGTCACGGCAACATTAAGCGATTCGACACCTCGATGCATCTCAATAGAGACACTGTGTGTTGAAGCACGCATCACTGCATCACTCACACCTTCCGTTTCATTGCCCAATACAAAAATAGCGCGTGCCGGAATTTTCAACGTATGGATATCATCTTGCGCATGGGATGAGAGAGTGATGATTGCAGTATTTTTAAGTCCAAGAATATCCGTTAAATCTTCACAGTAATAGATCGGGATTTTAAACAGTGTACCGGCACTTGCTTTCATTACCAACGGAGAGAGTTTGGTACTGTTTCGACGGGGTAAAATGATTCCGTCGATCTTACTGGCTGCGGCAGAGCGGACAATCATCCCCAAATTTTGGGGATTGTTAATCCCGTCCAGAGCCAGCAGACGAAAAGAACCAGGTAAATCTGTTTCAATATCAGCCGCACTTCGATAATTGCGTGAAATGACGTCTATAGCGACACCCTGATCCTGTGCACTGTTTTTAGAAATACGTGAAAGCGACTCTTTCGTGTGGTATTTGATCTCCACTCCCCGCATTTCGGCCAAAGCCAAAATTTCTTCGATCGTCTCATCACTGCGGTTGCTTTTGGAGAGATGAAGCTTATGGATCTGAACTTCATCATCCCGTAATACTTCAACGGCGACGTTACGTCCGTAAAGGGTAATCAGCGAATCAAAAAAACGCTTTTTAGCCAGATATTCTTCTGAATCGTTCATCAAATTTTGGATGCGATAACTTCCGCATTAAATCCAAATCGCTCAAACAATTGTTCTGCCGGTGCACTTGCACCGAAACTATCCATCGCAATAACCGTTTCGGCAAAACGGTACCATTCCAACCCGCGGGCTGCTTCGATCGCAACACGTTTGGTTCCCGATTTAATAATCGAATCGATATAACTTTGCGATTGTTCCAACAACAAATCAAAACACGGAACACTTACGACATTCGCAGCAATCCCGCGCTCTTGGAGAAGTCCCGCAGTCTCAATTGCCAAACCGACTTCAGAGCCTGATGCCATCAAGGTAACCGTTGCATCCGAACGCTCTACAAGTAAATAACCGCCGTTTTGGACATCACCGCGAACTGCACTCGGTAGGAGCGGGAGGTTTTGGCGAGAACAGACAAATGCCGACGGAGAATGTTTCATCGAAAGAGCTTTTTGCCAGCATTTAACGTTCTCCGCTCCATCTGCCGGACGATAGACATAAAAATTCGGCAATGATCTAAACTGACTCAAATGTTCGATCGGCTGATGGGTAGGACCGTCTTCTCCGACACCGATGCTGTCATGCGTCCAAATGAAAAACTGCTGGATGCCGCTCAACGCCGCAATACGAGCTGCTGGCTTGAGGTAATCGCTGAAAACAAAGAAAGTAGCACTAAAAGGCATAATCGGTCCGTACAATGCCATCGCATTTGTGATTGATGCCATAGCATGTTCACGAATACCGAAATGGATATTTTTCCCTTTTGGGAAATCACCCATATCTTTCAATTCGGTTTTGTTAGAAGGTCCCAAATCTGCAGATCCGCCAAGGAATCCTGGGATTGCTTTGGCAATCGCATTCAAAATGATACCGTTCGTATTGCGAGTAGCATCCGCTTTCTCAAACGTCGGCCAACTAATGCGTGTAAAATCTGGATTCATCAACTGTTCATACGCTTCATTTTGTTCAGAAAGCGGAAGTTCTTTTATGCGGTGATTCCATTCACGCTCTGCCAAGTCCCCTTTTTCGATCGCGCATCGGAAACGCTCCATCACATCCGCATCTACCGCGAATGTCGCTTCCGGGTCGAAACCGGCCGCCATTTTTGCCGCTTTAATCACATCATGCCCAAGAGGTGCACCGTGCGCATGGTGAGACCCTTCCATTTTATCGCCCCCTTTGGCGATAGTCGTATTGGCAATAATCAATACCGGTCGAGAAATTGTTTTGGCTTGAGTCAATGCGCCGTCAATCTCTTCAAAATTGTGTCCGTCGATCTCTAATACTGCCCAGTTTTGAGACTCGAAACGATCTCGTATATTTTCACTGAGGCTAAGTTCGGTAGAGCCTTCGATGGTAATGCGGTTTGAATCGTAAATCAAAATAAGATTATCAAGTCCCATATGGCCGGCAATCGAACACGCTTCGTAGCTGATACCCTCTTCAAGGTCACCATCACCGCAAAGACAATACACATTATGATCAATCAATGCAGCGGTTTCAGAGTTCACTTTATTACCGACATACGCTGAAGCCATTGCAAAACCGACAGCATTGGCAACACCCTGGCCCAAAGGACCCGTCGTAATTTCAATTCCCGCAGTATGACCGTATTCCGGATGCCCCGGAGTTTTGGAATCGAGTTGACGGAAATTTTTCAGATCATCGATCTCAAGTCCGTATCCCCACAAATAATAAAGAGAATAAATAAGCCCTGTTCCGTGCCCGCCAGAGAACACCAAACGGTCACGATTGAGCCATTTTGGATTTTTTGGATTGTGATTAAGGTGTTCTGAAAGAACCACTGCAATGTCTGCCAACCCCATAGGAGCGCCCGGGTGTCCTGAATTAGCCTGTTGAACCATATCTGCCGCTAAAAAGCGGATCGTATCTGCCATTTTTTGGCGCATTGTAGTACTCATTGTTTAGTCCTTGTGTCGATTAATGTAATGATTGAGTGTTGGTGACAATTCGCATTGCAGATTCTCATCAAAACTTTCCATCCGTTTTGTTATTTTTTTAGCCAAAGTATCTGCTTCTCGCATCGCTGAATCAAATCCCAGCAATGTTACAAAACTGTTTTTTGACTCATCATTATTGGTCGTTTTACCGGCCTTGACTTCATCTTGCGTGACATCTAAAATGTCGTCTTGGATTTGGAAGAGTAGCCCCAAATCGATTCCGAAATCATAAAGTTCATCTGCAATATCATCACGCCCGACGATCATAGCTCCCATTTGGAGCGACGCAGCGATCAATTTGCCCGTTTTGTGAATATGAAGCATTTTTACCTGGTCCAGTTCCAACCGTTGATTCTCAAAATAACAATCGATTGCTTGTCCCAATACCATTCCGTTCAATCCACCGTTATGAGCCAAGGATCGTACCAGTTTCACGATCACGCGATCCGATAGCGGTGCATTGGAAAGTACCTCAAAAGCATACGTATTGAGTGCATCTCCAGCCAAAACGGCCGTTGTTTCGTCATACGTTTTATGCAAAGTAAGAATACCGCGTCGTAAATCCGCATTGTCCATAGAAGGCAAATCATCGTGAATCAACGAATACGTATGAAGCAATTCAATTGCGAATGCGGCATGATAAGCACTCTGGGTTAATAGGGGATTATACGCACGGACAACCCCGAGGAGAAGTGCAGGCCGAAACCGTTTTCCGCCACTGATTAGCATTTGATGTAACGATAATTCATAATGGGGGTGGAAACTCGCAGCAGAAGGCAAATGCTCTACCAAAAACGATTCAAACTGCTCCATGATTATCCCACTATTTTTTAGCGAAATAGTACCATGACGGAGCTTATATCTTCTCGATTATTTCGGTTATAGTATTCTCATCATCAACCAACACGACAGTAGGTTTATAGTTTTCGAGTTCGTGATCATTGTAAGTGGCATATGCGACGATAATAATTTTATCGCCTTTATGCACTTTTCGTGCCGCAGCACCGTTTAGACAAATATCGCGTTGGCCGCGTTCACCGAGAATGATGTAGGTTGAGAAGCGTTCACCGTTATTGATGTTCAGTATCTCAACTTTTTGGCCGACACGCATTTTGGAGGCTTCAAGAAGTTCTTCATCAATGGTGATGGAACCGACGTAATTAAGATTAGCGTCGGTAACCGTAGCACGGTGAATTTTACTATAAAGCATTTCGATTAACATCGATTAGCGTCCCATCTGCTTCATCATATCGGCTGGTGTGATCGGTGCATCCCATAGCTCTTCAGGAATAACGTACTCCTTCACCACTTCACCACCGATAATGTGTTTTTCAATAATTTCATCAATTTTAGCTTTCGTCAATCCTGAATACATCACATGTCCCGGCTCAACAAGCATAATTGGTCCGACATTGCAGCGGTTCATACATGAAGTACGAATCGGTTGTACCGTAGCAATCAACCCTTTTTGCATCAAAGTTTGTGCCAAATGCTGAAAAAGATCCTGAGTTTGTGGATTAACACAACTTGGTTTTGGCATGCCCGGAGGGGAACTTTGCTCACATTTGAAAATATAAAATGCCGGTTGAGGGATACCCATCAAACGCTCCTTGTGAAATCGATGTACTATACACCGCAAAATAATTACGGCATTATAGCCAAAATAAAAGAGTGCATATTAAGCTCCATCAAACAATTATACTGTTTAAGGGTTAATTTAGTACTTCTAAAGGGTTGCCAAGAGCTCTTTAGCAACAACACGGTCATCAAACGGCAAATATTGGTCATAAATGATTTGAGCCGTTTCATCCCCTTTGCCTAAAATCAAAATGACTTCATCGCCGGTGCGATCTTTTATGGCCTGTGCGATAGCATTGCGCCGATTGACATCAACATATACGTTACTTTTATCTTCAATCCCCGATAAAATATCTTCAATGATAGCATCCGGGTCTTCAAAACGAGGATTGTCACTCGTTACATACAGTTTTTTCGCATAAATGGAGGCAACACGTCCCATTAACGGGCGTTTAGTGCGATCACGATCACCGCCTGCCCCAAAAACGACCAACACTTCCTTCTCTTTAAGAGCGTTCAGTACCTGCTCCATTCCATCTGGAGTATGGGCGAAATCAACAATAACCAAAGGGGATTCACTGACAACTTCCATCCGTCCGCTGACCCCTCCGAAATTCTCAATCGCATCCGCAATTTTTTCCAAGCTCTCACCGGTCACTATATGGACTGCAGCAAATGCGGCAGTAATATTATAGAGGTTAAAAAACCCGTGCAATGAAGTAACAAACGGAACGTGCTCTTCAAAATGCTTGAGTATACCGCTGACACCATTATTCAATGAATACGCAATAATTTTATACGTTGAAGGATTTTCGACGCTGTACGTAAAAGCATTGATAATATTAAAATCTGCCTTCGGTTCGTCTCTATTGATCAGTTTTTTCGATTCATCCTGGAAGAAAAGATTTTTGATACGGGTATACTCTTCGATGCTTTCATGATAATCAAGATGATCTTGGGTGATATTGGTCAAAATCTTTAGACCGAAGGTAATACCTGCAATCCGTTCTTGCTCGATTGCATGTGAACTGACTTCCATAATAAAATACTCACACCCAGCTGAAATCGCTTGTGCCATATGTCGATAGGTATTCAATACAGTAGGGGTTGTAAGTGTTTTTCCCTCCACTGGAGCATCATTCATGAAAAATCCGCGAGTCCCTTGCATCGCTGCTTTATGACCCAAATCTAGCATCAATGAATAAATTGCACTGGCCGTTGTCGTTTTACCGTTTGTACCGGTAATCCCGATAACACAGATTAGCTCTAATCCAAAAAGATCCCAGCACTCTGATGGTGTAATGATCGAGTGAGCACCACGAGCAATCGCATCTTGTTTGTATTTTTCATTTTGTTTTGTGAGTAAAAAAGCGCATTCTGACCCACAATCTCCGGAATTTTCACTGATATATTGATAGGGTTGACCCTCAATCTCAATTTTCAATTCTTTTCCCCTTCGCTAAACGGCGTAATAAATTTCGAAGCTGTCGATCGTTCGGATAGACACCGAGAGCACTTTCCAAATAACTAAGCGCCATCTCTTTGTATCCATGATCGATTAGATTATCTAAAAAATCGACGAAATCTTCTTTCTCGGTAATAATAACACGAGTTGAAAACATTATGTTTTCAAAAATACGATTAAAATCGTTTTCATCTTTTACAAGTTCTTTGAATTCAGTATACATAATACCGTCTTCATATGCCAATCGTTGTTTAACCGTATCATCGAACAGCCCTGAGAGCTGATCGAGTGTACCGTCCATAGTCTCTAAAATTTCAGAAATAATAATATCGGCTGATTCCACGTCTTCATTGCGGAGAATTGTATAGTAATCGAACAGTGCTTCACCTGCACTCTCTCCACTCATTGCCATATCCGACAATATTGCACCGTTATAGGCTTCTTTGGACTCAGGATAATCCTTCAGTGCCAACGAATACTCACGCAGTGCATCACTGTATTTACCCGCCAAAAAATGTTCATTTGCTTGATTGAGGGTTTTGGTTAAATTAGTTGTTTTCATAGTAATCCCTCCTATGTTTATTCTAATATCGGCTCAATTTCTTTAAATTATAATGCATCGATTTGATGTTCCATACCTTGCGGTACATTAATGACAGTCAATTCTGGATGGATATCCATCCGTAGCTGACGCTCAACGCCATATTTCAATGTATTTCCGCTGCTTGAACATCCAATGCATGCACCTTGTAGTTGTACATAAACCGTTCCATTCTTTACTGTAAGGAATGCTATATCACCACCGTCTAGTGCAAGGCTTGGTCGAATTTTATCTATGACGTTACGAACCGGCTGAATCAGTTCTTCATCGCTAAATGGAATCATGGTTATTGTACCTTTTAAAGCTCAAATATCGCGGTATAGTATAAGAAATGGGCTAAACATGCACTAATGCGAAAAGGATAGTTTTAGAGCGAAGCTCGATTTAAGGGGGTGATGGTTATTGAACTCGTTAAACGAGTTCAATGTATGCCATCGGTGTAGCATCACCGCGGCGGATACGAGTTTTAACGATACGAGTATACCCGCCGTTACGCTCAGAATATTTAGGAGCAACTTCATTAATAAGCTGTTTTGTTGCTTCTTTATTTTGCAATACAGCAAACACTGAACGGTGTGCATTAGCATCACCGACACGTGCAGTTGTAATCAATTTTTCAGCAAATGAACGAAGTTCTTTTGCTTTGATCAACGTAGTTTCGATTTTACCGTGTTCAATCAACGCAATGCTAAGGTTAGTCAACAAAGCTTCACGATGTGCGCTCGTTCGACCTAGCTTGCGGTATCCGTGACGATGTCTCATGAGATACTTCCTATATTGTATTAAAGCTTATTCAGCTTCGATTTTCTTTTTAATTGCACTGATCAAATCATCAGCCAAATCTTGTCCGACAGCATAACCGTATTCTGTGATTTTTTCTAAAATCTCTTCAAACGATTTTTTGCCGAGGTTTTTCACTTCTTTCAAATCATTTTGGCTCATCATTACGATTTCACCGATGTATTTGATATTAGAGCGATCTAAACAGTTGAAACTGCGAGCACTTAGACCAAGGTCTTCAATGCGTGCACCCAAACGTTTAAGTTCAGGATGCTCGTCACCGCGTTCAGCTGCAGCTGGTGCTTTGATACTCACTTCACTGTTAAATACAGCCATTTGTGCGTACATTACTTCCAATGCATTTTTAAATGCATCAACCGGAGAAATTTGTCCGTCGGTAAGAATGTTAATGACCACTTTTTCAAAATTCGGGTTGTCTTCGACAAGAACGTTTTCGATTGCATACGTTGCACGGCGTACCGGTGTAAAATACGCATCTAAAGCGATATAACCCTCACTCAAAACATCCCGTACATCTTCACTCGGTGCGTAACCGATACCCTGATGAATTTTAACGGAGAAAGTCAACGTTGCATCTTCATTCAACGTTGCCAAAAATGCATTTGGCGTTACCACTTCAACATCATCATTATCCAAATCACTTCCATGGATTTCACAAGGGCCTGCGAAGCTGTAAGTGATCTCTTTCTCTTTGAGTCCGTTTTTCAATTTGAAACGAACCCCTTTGAGGTTAATGATAAAATCCGAAATGTCTTCAAGCATACCGCGCACAGAGTCAAACTCATGCTTAGCACCCTCAATTTTAATACCGATAGGTGCGTATCCGACCGAACTGCTTAGCAAAAAGCGGCGAAGTGGATGAGCGAGTGAAACCGCAAACCCGGTTTCAAACGGATAGGCGATAATATTCGCTTCATTCGCGCTGATTTGCTCGACGACAAACTCTTTCGGAAGAAGTGGTGATGTCTTAATTTTTTTCATGCTGAACGCCCTTTCTTTAATGATTATTTCGAGTAAAGCTCGACGATTAGACGTTCTTCAACTGGAATAACAACCTCTTCACGTTCTGGAAGACGTGTGAAAATACCGAACGCTTTTTCTTGATCGATGTCAACCCATGCCGCAAGACCGGTTTGGTTTGTCAATTCAATCGCACGAACGATTTGGTTGTTCTTTTTACTTTTCTCGTGGATTTCCACTTTTTGACCCGGTTTTACACGGTATGATGGAATATCAACACGTTTGCCGTCAACCAAAATATGACCGTGGTTAACCAATTGGCGTGCAAAACGACGAGTTGTTGCAAATCCCATGCGATAAACAACATTATCAAGACGTTGCTCAAGAAGCATTACCAAGTTCGTACCGGTATTACCTGTACGACGTTTTGCTTCAGCAAACAATGAACGCATTTGTTTTTCACTCAAACCGTACATAAATTTCGCTTTTTGTTTTTCGCGAAGCTGTGTACCGTATTCAGAAATTTTTGTACGGCGTTGACCGTGTTGGCCAGGTCCATATGGACGTTTGTCAAGGGCACTTTTACCTGCAAGACGACGCTCACCTTTTAGTCCAAGGCTTACACCGAATCTTCTTTCGATTTTTTCTACGGGTCCTCTATATCTTGCCATTACAAACCTCCTTAGACGCGTCGGCGCTTAGGCGCACGACATCCATTGTGTGGTAGTGGAGTAACGTCTTTCATAAATGAAACTCGTAAACCTTCGATCGCACCAACACTTTTAACTGCTGTTTCACGTCCAGAACCTGGACCTTGAACTTTAATTCCCACTTCTTTAATTCCGTGGACCATTGCTTTTTCCAACGCTGATTCTACTGCTTGTTGCGCAGCGAACGGAGTCGATTTTTTAGAACCTTTGAAACCAAGGGCTCCAGCCGAACTCCATGCGATCATATTACCCATTTCATCTGTTACCGTTACAAGGGTATTGTTGAATGATGCCAAGATATGTACGATACCTCGTGCAATATTCTTCTTTACGATTTTTTTACGGGTTGCTTTTCTTTTTGCCATACTCTAATCCCTTACTTTGTGGCTGAGCCGACGGTTTTCTTCTTACCTTTGCGTGTACGAGCATTGGTTTTGGTTTTTTGACCACGGCATGGGAGACCTTTACGGTGACGAAGACCACGGTAAGAACCAAGATCCATCAACGCTTTAATATCCATAGCGACTTGCTTACGAAGGTCACCCTCTACAGCGATTCCGCTGCTTCGGATTTCTTTAGCGATTGTTGCCGCTTCATCTTCGCTGAGTTCGAATACACGCTTGTTGTAATCGAGCCCTGTAGCATCCAAAATTTTTCGTGACGTATGTAAACCGATACCATAGATATAAGTTAATGCATACTCCAAACGTTTTTTCTTAGGTAAGTCCACACCAGCAATACGTGCCATGCTTATCCTTGTCTTTGTTTATGTTTTGGGGTTTTGCAGATTACGCGCACAATCCCTTTACGTTTGATGACTTTACAATCATCGCACATTTTCTTCACTGAAGAACGTACTTTCATCGGTAGGCTCCGTTGATTTAAATCACTTGCTTCTCGTAGGTGGAAATTGATCACACCAATACTTGTAACTACGATTGAACGCAGTTATAAACATTCAATTCTATTTGTCCGAGAGGGCAAAGTGGACGCGTATAATACAGTATTTAAGGTTAAATTTTTATTAAGGTATAAAATGGAGGAGGTATACGAATCGTCTTTACACAATTCGTATCATAAACGGAGACTCAAGAACGGCATCCAACGTTTCAAGTTGATTCATAAGCGCATGAATGGATCGTTCTGTCGCTTCGTGCGTGGCAAAGAGCAAATGAGCGCATTCGGTTTCGGAAGGGCGTTGAATAACAGCCTCAATCGATATCATCTGATCGGCGAAGAGTCTCGTGATTTGTGCCAATATCCCCGGTTTATCGGACACCCTGAGACGGAGATAATATTTTGAGCGGATATCGTCCCGATTTTTTAGCCGCAGCCCTTCTTCAAGCGGATGATTGAATCCAAGCATCGGTGAGCGTTTACCGGAACGGACAATATCGATAATGTTCGCCACTACCGCACTCGCCGTTGCATTTCCGCCGGCACCCGGTCCGTAATAGAGGGTTTCACCGACACGGTCACCCACTACGCTGATGCCGTTCATCACACCGTCTATTTTTGCGATCATTGCATCTTCGTCCACCAACGCCGCATGAACTCGAAGTTCAACTTCGTCACCCTCGCGTTTGGCAATTCCTAAAAGTTTGATTGTGTATCCAAACTCTTTTGCGAATGCGATATCCGTTTGCGTAATCCCTTCGATCCCTTCAATCAATATCTCTTCAGGTTTTGCATCGATACCGTACGCAATCGATGCGAGAATAAGAAGTTTATGTGCTGCATCAAATCCGCCGATATCGAATGTAGGATCTGCTTCGGCATATCCTAATCGCTGTGCTTCGGCCAACACATCTTCAAATGCAACCCCTTCCGACATCATTTTTGTCATCATAAAGTTACACGTGCCGTTCATAATTCCCATAATGGAGAGGATATGATTCGCCGAAAGCCCGTCGCGCAGCGCATTGATAATCGGAATTCCGCCGGCGACACTCGCTTCAAATTCAAAAGGGATATCCCCGGCAATCTCTTGAAGCTCATAACGATGGTAAGCTAAAAGGGCTTTGTTCGCTGTTACCACCGCTTTGCCGTTTTGCAATGCTTTTTTAACGATTTCGAATGGAAGTTCAACGCCTCCCATTAACTCAACAACAACGTCGATTTCAGGGTCATCGACGATATCGTATGGATTTTGCGACAATGCGATAGAGAGACCGGATGCTTTTTCAAGATTTCGTACAACACCGCTTTTGACTACGATTTCATCCCCGGCACGTGCTGAAATGATGTTTTTATTCTCTTCAAGAATCTGTACGACAGAACGCCCGACCGTGCCGACTCCGATAACGCCGACACGTGTCACTCAGCACCCTTACAATCCAAGGTACTTAAAAACTGTTTGATGTTTTTAGCCGCTTGACGGATACGTTTGTCATTTTCGATCAGTGCAATACGGACATAATCATCGCCGTAATCTCCGAATCCGATCCCCGGAGCCACTGCTACGTTCGCTTCGACCAAAAGACGTTTTGAAAATTCCAAACTTCCCAAATGACGGGCACATTCAGGAATTTTTGCCCATACAAACATTGAAGCTTGGTTACGGCGGACCGGCCAGCCTGCACGGTTAAACGCCTCGATCAAAACATCTTGACGGTGGTCGTATTTATCGGTGATCTCCTGAACACACGTTTGATCGCCTTGAAGTGCCACGGTTGCGGCTACTTGGATCGGGGTAAACATCCCGTAATCCAACCAGCTTTTGATTTTTTGCAATGCGCCGATCAGCTTCGGATTTCCGACAAAGAATCCTACACGCCAACCCGCCATATTGTAACTTTTAGAGAGGGTAAAACTTTCAACCGCTACATCTTTTGCACCCGGAACGGACATAATTGACGGAGTTTTGTATCCGTCAAACGTCAAATCGCCGTACGCGATATCACTGATGATATAGAAACGCTCGCGTTTTGCCATCTCAACGATACGGGTATAAAATTCCGGAGTAACCGTTGCGGTAGTCGGATTATGCGGGAAGTTGACTACCACAAATTTCGGTTTAGGAAAAGAGATATGAAACGCTTGTTCCAATCGTTCAAAGAAAAGATCTTCATCGACTTTGTAATCTTCATCAAACGGCAATTCCATTTTTTGAACGTTTCCGCCCGCTAAAATGAATCCGTATGAGTGAATCGGATAGGTCGGATCAGGAACTACCGCTACATCTCCCGGATTAGTGATGGCGTAGGCAAGATGGGCATACCCCTCTTTTGAACCCATAGTCGCTACCGCTTCGGTATCCGGATTAAGGTCAACGTCATAACGGCGTTTGTACCAGTCACAAATCGCTTGTCGCAGTTTTGGTATCCCTTTGGAAACCGAATATCCGTGTGTTTTGGTTTTCTGCGCCGATTCGATCAACTTTTCGCGAATATGTTTCGGCGTGTCCCCGTCAGGATTTCCCATACTAAAATCAATAACGTCGGCTCCGGCACGTCTGCGCGCCATTTTAAGCTCGTTTACTTCGGCAAATACATATTTCGGGAGGCGTCTAATCCGGTCAAATTGGATTTCATCAAACATGGCTACAACCTGTGATTAAAAAATTGCGCCATTTTAGCATAAGAGGCTTAGTTTTTATATAATGTGCAGACTTATCGTCCCGGACTCATCGACTCGATCCACATCCCTTCATGAATCACTTTCATCCCCTGTGCATTGGAAATTTTAAGATAATAGGCATTTTGCGGAAGTTCAAATTGATACTCGTCTTTAGGTTCCAATGAACGAAATGAATCCAAGACGTGCATTGAGCTGTCCAATACGGCAATTTCCGGATACCATTTACTTGTATAAGGGGCTACAATGCGGATATTCTGCCCCTGTTCAACGCGGAACCACTGGGCACTGTTGACCCGTTTAAGTTCTGAACCTTCGTCGCTTCCGATCAAGGGAACATTCCAGATGGCATTTTCGGTATTTAAAACTAAGGTGAGTCCGTTTTGATCTGCATTAGCACTGTCAATCTGAATCCCCTGCTCTTTTAGGTTCTCACCCAGAACTTCCGGTGTGAACGTTCTATTTCCGCTCGCTGTCCCCTCAATCAATCCAGAACCGTTTTGAACATTCAAAGACGCAACATCGAACTTATATCCCAAGGCGTTAAATGCTTGGGTAATGGTTCTTAAACTCACTCTCGGTTCACCGCTGAACGTGATCTGTGTATGTATCGAATACCCCCAAAGAATATAAGGGACAAAAAGAAATAGGAGTAAACGTTTCATGCAACAACCTTTACCAGTCTTGGCCACCGTTTCGTTCGATAAACTCATCTTTGCTCAATTCTTTCAAGACACCGTTTTCACAAATAAAGCGGATCGGATCCGTTTGTTTAAACTCAATTTTCCCCGATGTAGACTCAACTTCCAATCGTCCGTGCCCTAAAAAAATGAGCCAATTTTTTGTGGTATCAATGCGGATCGGATCCGCAGTAATTTTTTGAATTCTCTTGCCGGATGCCATATCGATCATCCCATACCAAACTTTATAAATCGGATGGATAACAAGCTCTTTTCCGGAGATCGTGGGTTCCGGTATACTCGACTTGGTCGTGTTTTTCTCACTGCTTACCGCCGTTACCGTCACATTTGTCTCATTGGTATCTGTCACGTTGGTATCGATCATACTGTCCTTGAGCACCATTGGAGGTACCGTCAGTTTCATCACCTCTTCATGAGGTTCATTGGACATTTTGCTTTGCGCAATGTATCCGGCGATCATCAGCATCGCAATTAAAACGGCTCCGATAAGTATCCATTTGGGTTTAGAGTTTGAAGAAGATTGCAATATAACCGACTGTTTAGGGGGAAGTGTGGCTACATGATCTTGGTAAAACTTTGTGTATTCTTCCTTGATTTCATTCAGATCAATCCCATATTCACGCTCTAAAATTGACATAAAACCCATAAATTGAACACGCCCTATCTCCCCGAAGGATTTGGTCAAAACCAATTCTACTTTATCACGGGAAATGTGGGTTCGTTCATGAATTTTCTCTGTCCCCAGAGCCTGTAAATCTTCGAACGTACTAGGTTGTTTCATCTCATTCTCTCCATCAAAATTGCGCCGGCAACACCGACATTTAAAGAATCAAAATCATGGGCCATCGGTATAGAAACACCGACATCGAGACTTTTTTGAACTCTGCCGCTGAGTCCCTCTCCCTCGTTACCCAATACCAATGCACGTTTAGCGGCAAACGTAGTCTCTCGTATATCCTGTCCGTCCATGACCGCTCCGTACACCTGAAATCCTGATTGTTTCAGTTCATGCAGTACGTCATGAATATTATGAATAATGACAATCGGAAGATCAAGTGCGGCACCACTGCTGGTACGGATCATCGGCTCCAGATTCGGCTCTTTAATACCGCTGATCACGATTGCCTGTACCCCTAGTGCATAAGCACTGCGTATGAGGGAACCGATATTCCCCATGTCGGTAATCGAACTGAGAATCACCACAAAATCGCATTTTTTGAGAAAAGGAGAGGCGTATGGGACAACTTGGGAAATCTCGGCAATATAACCTTGGTGATTTCCCCCTTTTACCATTGCCTGAGCGGCTTTTTCAGGGATCCGTTTAATTTCAAAGCCCATTTTCATAAGCAGCGAATACTCTTTTTTCTCAATCTCTTTTGCCAGATAAAGAACTTTGATGCGCTCTTTATGACGTTCTAGTGCGTAGTAAACCGGTTGTTTTCCATATATAAGCATGTTGTATTATATCCTAAGATTATAAGAGGCGTTGATAGCACTCTTTGGGATTCTCGCCGGTAATCTTGGCGATCAATTTTGAAGCGGCTTTTTTGGGAATATCCAGAGCAAGAATATCCTGCTCGCTCAAAGATGAACCTTTGGCTTCGGACGCTTCGATCACTACGACCCACTCCCCCCGTATCTCTTTCTCCATTTGAGGAATCAACTCGGATGCAGTTCCGCGATAAAATTTCTGATACCGTTTGGAAAGTTCTTTTGCTAAAAAAACCTGCCGTTCAGGAGCAGCAATCACTAATTCTGAGAGCAATTTATCGAGACGCTTAGGGGATTCGTACAGTATCGTCGTATATCCGTTAAATAGTGCTTCTTGAAGCGCTGAAGAACGGTCATTCCCTTTGTGCGGCAAAAACCCGAAAAAGAGCATTTTAGTCTCCACAAATCCGCTGGCTACGAAAGCGGTAAGTGCCGCATTTGCACCCGGTAGGATATCGTAATCGATACCCTGATCCAAACAATAACGTACCAGTATCTGCCCAGGATCACTGATCCCCGGCATTCCAGCATCGCTCACATAGACAATGTTGGCATTAAAAAATTCGGGAGTGAGTTTGGAAACAAAATCCGCTTCATTATGGGAATGCAGACTCAAAAATTGCGGTTCCGCAGTTGTCAGATTATGGCGTTCTTTAAGTAAATGAATCAGTTTTTTGGTGACACGGGTATCTTCACAAAGGATGACATCAGCAGCGGATAAAACGTCGAGGGAACGAAGCGAAATATCAGAAATATTTCCGATGGGAGTGGGAACGAGGCTTAGCATAAGAGTGCTCGGTTTCTGCCCCCAAAGAGGCAAAGGTTTAAATTACGAATTTAATGCGTAACGTTTTTTGAATTTATCAATACGTCCTGCTGTATCTACTTGACGCTCAGAACCGGTATAAAACGGATGACAAGCGCTGCAGATATCGACACGGATCGCGTCTTTAGTACTTGTAGTTGTGAATGTATTACCGCATGCGCAGCTAACAGAACATTCTACGATGTTCGGGTGAAGATCTTTTTTCATAAGTTTGCCTTGTGATCGACGGCGTTGTACGTCGGTCTGTATAGTTTTATATCCGTACGGGGGCGGATAATTGGAGGCGAATTATAACGAAAAATTTCTTTTTTTACAATATCCGTGATGCTATTGCAACGGCTGCTGTCTCGGAGCGCAAAATCATCGGTGAAGAAAAGAGCCGTACGCGGTAATCCGAAAACTGTTTCCGTTCACTCTCATCAAATCCCCCCTCACATCCGATCACGACGGTCTCGATGTTCTCATCCGATTTTAAGGTCTCTCCGCCGAAATCAAAAATAACAGCATCTGGATGCGCTTTTAAAAATGTGCTTAATGCCGGGGATTCGCCCAACTCGATTAAAGAGGTTCGTCCGCATTGCATAATCGAGCTTTCCATAAGCCGTGTCATCCGTTCATAATCGAGTCTGAAATTCTGCTGCGAACGGTGACAATGAATGAAGGTGATTTTTTCCACCCCCAACTCAGTCAGCATCGGCAACGTTTTTTCGACCGTCTTCGGATCGATCAGACACCATCCGATATGAAGTTTCCGTGCATTGACGCATGGGGCGTGATGGTGACTTTGAAGAGAAAAATAGGCATTTTTCCCATCTGTCCGTTCCAAATGGTAGCGATACTCCTCGCTCAATTTTTCTTTCGTGCGAAAACATACCGTATCCCCGACCCTATGCCGACGAACTTTAATCAAATATTTATAATCTTCACCCGAAATGCTCAGCTCCGAAGAGCCCGCATCCGGATTCAAAACAAATTTCACGCCAACATCCACGCAGTAATCAAAAGAAGCATCACCATTTCAATACCCAAAAAACGGAACGCTTTTTTCTTATACTCTGCAAAAGCGCCCTCTTTGGTAATGTCCGTTCGGCGTTTGAGGGTTTTATACCGTTTGGCTTCCAAGATGATCATCACGATGCTTGCGACGATCATGGCAATGTTAGGCAACGTAAAATGCAAATGTTTTGCCGCCATCATAACTGCGCCCGTCAATATCAGCATCGCAATCAACGAGCCTGAAATCGGCATTACAACCCGCATTCGTTGTGCATAACGGACAATCTGCTGTGACAAGGCAAGCATAGCGATATTAAAACCGACTATCCCCATCAGGACAATAACACCCGCATAGTGGATTTCTATTCCAATTTTATACATTTCTTCCATAAAGGGGATTTTACCTAAAATCCCCTATAATTGATACTAGAAAATAGCAGTTGCAAAAAGGATCTCCATGGCAATCAGTGTAGAAGAGGCATTTGAACAGGTATACAAACTCTCCTTGCCATTGGGAATCGAAATCGCACCGATCGAAAACAGTATCCATCGTGTACTGGCTGAAAACATCGTAGCCGAATATTCCCTCCCCTCTTTTGACAATACCGCCATGGACGGATACGCCGTACGTACCGCAGATGCAGGAAAAACTCTGCTGCAGTCATGTGTAATATTTGCTGGAGACAAAGATGAATTCCGTCTTGTGGAAGACCAATGTATCCGCATTATGACCGGGGCCAAAATTCCGCAGGGGTGTGAAGCGATTGTCCCCATCGAAGAGGTCGTCGTCCATGGAGATCAGGTCACCTTACCTACTTTTATCAAGCCCTCCCAACATATCCGTCTCAAAGGTGAAGATATCCAAGCAGGTACGACCCTTCTGACTAAGGGAACCTTTCTATGTGCCCATCATATTTCCCTCTTGGCATCTCAGGGGATTACGCATGTCAAGCTCTATCGCCGTCCGAGTGTTGCTATTTTTTCTTCGGGCAATGAGCTTAAAATGCATTATGAGACCTTAGGTGCCAATCAGCTCTACAATACCAATACCCCTACATTTGCATCACGCGCCCGTGAACTCGGGTGTGATGTCATCTCTACCGCAACAGCGGAAGACACTCTCGAATCGATCCAAAATCACATCAAAAGCGCTTTGAATGCCGATTTGATCATTACCTCCGGCGGAGTGAGTGTCGGAGATGCCGATTTCACCAAAAAAGCGTTTCAATCACTCGGGTTCGAAAGTGCTTTTGAATCGGTTGACATCAAACCCGGTAAACCGACGACATTCGGACGGATCGGGAAAACGGTGATTCTCAACCTCCCCGGGAATCCTCTTGCAGCAGCGCTTTGCTTCGAGCTTTTCGGTCAAAGTGCCATCCTTGCCCTAAGCGGCAGAACCGACAAGTATCTCTCTGCGATCACCACTAAAATCGTAGAACCGTTTAAAATGAAAAAAGGGCGTCGTGCTTTGATTCCCGGATGGTTTGACGGAACGGCATTTACCCCAAGCCCTAAATTCGGGCCCGGAATGGTATTGCCGCTGTCACAGGCGAACGCGTATATGATGGTAGATGCATCAGTGGATGGGTTCGAGAAGGATGCGGAGATCAAAGTTATCCCTACGCGTTGGTGTATGAGTTCTCCGGTACAGAACTCCCTGATTACCTTCTAAACAGTTTGAGGATTTAAAAACGTTTCACCGGCTAATATTTTCTGCCACAACCGAGGATCGCTCCACCCTTGGCGGACTTCATCACTAAACAGGATCGATTCCAACGGTATGACTCCCATCCGCTCCGAATAGGCATCTTCTTCAAAACATTGCGCATACCCCGTTTCGGTTTCGTGCACGATAATACTGTGAAGTCTCACTTCCTGCTCTCCGTTGATCATGTCGGTGGAAGACAACAGACGATCCAGCATCAAAAATATCACGCGGCTAAACTGTTCGCATGAAGGGGACACAGGAAGAAGTACCCATCGATTGGAATGTTCTTTCATCGCTTCGATATACTCGCCATCATCACCGTCCCAGATAGCGACCGCATGATCAAAACTGTCAATCAGCTCTTTCATCCCCTGCTTCATTAGACCGAAATCGTATACCATCTGACCGTGATCGAGATATTTGGATTCGAACAGCACTTCGACTTTGTATGAATGGCCATGAATCGAAGCACGGCACCGCTGTGTAGAGCATCCGCGAACGATATGGGCGTTTTCAAATTTAAAAAGTTTTCGGATTATCATAAACTATACCCCATGATTTTGATCCCTGATAGGCACTTCACCCTTGAAACCACCTGTATTAGGGATTTGTAAAAACAGTGGGAAAAATATGCCACTTTTTTGCCACTCTTTAACATACGCATTCATAACCCAGATACGGAAATTTATCATAAACTACCTATTTTAGGGTTTTTAAAGGTGCTATTAAAAAATTGTGCCACTTTTTGCCACTTTTTGCTACCTTTTATCCATTTTGAATACTATGATTTCATGCCCAGATACGGATATAAAAATTAAACACCCTATTTTACGGACTTTCAAAGGGTATAACTATGTTTTTTTGCCACTTTTATGCCGACATATATTATTCAATGTAGGAACACTCGCATCTGTATTCCGAATGCTGGTATTTAAAATAGAAGTCTAATAGCTTCTTCCTTTGAGCTTGTTTTATCATTTAATATATACTTTGCTTAGACAAAATTTTCTACCAGTCTATCACTATTCCAAAGTTTAGAATATTATCACTCGTTAAAGCCATCCCAAAATAAAGAATTTCTATCTATAATCATTAAAATAAATATAGTTTAGGAAATCCTATTGAAAACTGATCCAATTATAGAAATCAATGATGAACAAAAACAATGGTTATTGTCTTTATCCCCGATTGAAATCATTGATACATATTGTGAAGGAACTTTAAAAATATTAGAAGATCATATGGGCATGCCACTTCAAGTAAATGTTCATAGACAAACTACAACTAAACCTCATCAAGATTTAAGAACTTCATTATTTATGACAAAAATAATCGGGGAACTAAAAATCATCGGACACTTTTATGCTAGAGAGCATAATATACTTCATATGAAAGAACTGGATTATGGATTAAAACAATTTTTACAAACTTTAACCGAACAATACCACAATGGCTTTTTTTCACAAGAACAGTATATTAATACTAGAAAACTATTAAATGAATATATTTTAGATGAGATAATAGACCATACAAAAACTTCTTTTCTAATTGGTCATAACAATATACCTCAATATGAAATGTTGTTTTTATTACATGAATTTTCATACCGCTCTCCTGTGCATCAAAATGTATATAACTTTAAAGGTAATGATATTCGAAGAACAACTTTCGGCAGAACAGAACTTACTACTATGAATAAATATCAAGATTATAAATTAAACATGAATAATATTGAAAATCAATTATTAGATAGTATTACCAATTTTTCTTATACAATAAAAGAAACTATCGACATAATATTTATACAAAAAGAAGTGCAGTATAGACTCAGTGTATTAAATGAAATTTATTTTAATTTCGAACATTTTTTAAGTGTAATTATTAAAACTTTTAAAATGACTGATGAGAGCATAGGAAAAAAGAAAATTACCAAAAAACAAGAATATATAGCTCGTATTTTTAATGAATTAGATATCAATCACTCTATCGATTTTGTAATAATTTCCAAAGAGATAATGCACAGATGTAAAGAGTCATCTCCTGCATATATAGAACTTTTCAAGCAAGAAAACAAACAAAATATTAACCTAATTGATATGTTTTTGAAAATAATTGATATGAGAAATTCATTACATTCAAACGGTGCTTCTAATAAAGATATTCACGAATTTGATATTGCCAAAATACATTTTAACGAAGTAAAAAAAGATCAACAATTCCAATCCATGGCTATGCATCAAATAATTGCACTTTTAGTAATTGCATCGTTTAGCATAGAATTAATTATTGAAAAGCTATCAACTTTAAAAGAAGTTAATGGTGTAAAAGTTCCTGATATCATTATTGATGATTATGTAGAAAACCTACGAAAAATAAGTCATGAAGCAGTATAACTTTTATTATTTGACTGAAAAGGTTATTTGATTTTTTCTTTGTTGTAAATCTTATTGATCAAAGTCAAAACCAAAAAGTTTATCTTTTTCACTTAGATTCCTTTTTATCACTTCGTCCCAATTTAATGATATATGTTTTTTCACTTCATCTATCTTCGTATCACTAATAGAACAAATATATTGAGACAAATTATTGGAAACATAGTGAAATGCTTTTGCTATTTGCCTTTCATCAACCATATCAAAAAGCCTATTATCATGTCCTACTAAGCAAATAAGAGTTGGATTTAATTTATAAATGAGCATATCATAAATGAATATTTTCATTTCATTAATGCCGTCACTTCCATCTCCTTTGATATTCGCTTCTATGTTGTAAAGCTTTTCGGTCTTAAAATCTTCATTAATTTTGATTTCTAAAAGCCCTGGCTTATCATCATAATGTTCTTCTGATATTTCCCTAAAACTTTTTCCTAAAAACTCTATTCTATCTTTGATTTTGTCTTCAAGTTCAATAAGATCTCTTTTAAATTGATCTATTTCAATTTTAATATCTGCTTGTTCTTTTTTAAAAGCTTTTAGTGTTTTTTGATTTCTTTGAATTTCTTCAAGGGTCAATTTTATTTTATCTTTTTCTTTGTTTAGCGAATGATATTCTTCTAATGCACCTTTATTCTCAAGATACTTGAAAATCTCACTTCTTCTTAAATCAATAGCAACTGATTGACTTTCAAGTGCTATTACTTCTTTTTCATGAACTGCAATGTCGTTGATGGCTTTAGTTCTTCTATTGCTAAAAAGAGTTTCATGAAATCCTTTTACGGCTTGAATATGAGCTAAAACATCTTCTCCTAAGAAGAACTTTGCTTCTTCATACATACTAGTAAGTTTGTCTATATCAATATTAGTTTGCTGATTTACGCTAATTATATTTTTTTTATTTCGTATTTCCCTATTATTGAATGCAATAAGATTTCTAACTTTTTGAAGTTCGGCAGTTAAGCTATCTGCTTCTTTTTTTAGATCATTAAAATCTTCTGCTATTTCAAAATTTTCTAAATCTTTTTCAATTTTTTGTAATCTTTCGCCAAGTTCAAATTCTTTTTCTTTATTGATAGTTTTTTCAATAGCATTAAGTTCTTTGATTAAAACTTTTAACCTATCATTTTTTACTTTTAACTCTTTTTTCTTTTCTAAATATGATAAATTTAAACCTAATAAATATGCATTAATTTTATTATTACTATATGGTGCTTCTTGACTAACTTGAGATATGGCGTCTTGATAACTCTTTTTATCAGTTCTAAAAAATCGACAAAAAATATTTCTAAAAGTATCTTCTTTTACCAATGTGTTTAAAAAATCAGTGTAGTCACCATCTTTTTTATATTCAACATCATTCAGCCATATTTTATTATGACTTCTTGAAACTTCATAAAATACGCCATTATGTTCAAAATTGAGAGTTAAAATTATTTTTTCTTTTTCCAAAACTTCTTTTAGTTTTTTGATTTCTTTACTTTGACTGCCTTTTCCCAACAAAAAATCAATACAAATTAATGATAAGCTTTTACCAATCCCATTAGATGTTTTCTTCTTATCGTCAGTTAAAACCTTTTCACCGACTATTATATTTAGTCCGGGTGTAAAAGTTATAGCTTTAAATCTTGGATCGCTACTACTTAATTGAATCAGTCTCATAATACAATCTCCAAAACATCATCATGTTTTATTCTGATTTTATTAATCATAAATAAAAAATCTATTGCATATGTAAATTGTTCAAAACTAATATGTTTGGGATAGATTTCTAAAAATTTAGAATACAAAGTATCCACTTGAAGTTCTTTATTTTTTAGGATTGATAAAATATATCCTCCTATTGTGATAAAGGCATCTTCAACTTTGATAATTTTATTGCCCATTATCATTCTATTTTTCCTATGTCACATATGTCAAAGAAATAAGCCATTACAACCCATAATGCTGTTTCTAAATTTTTGTCATTTTCAAGTTTTGAATATATAGCTTCACAGGTTTTAATTAGCGCTTGTTCAGGTTTCATAATACGTTCATATTTTTTATAATCTTGTTGAATGTAATTTCCAATAGAAGTGAATAGGTCAAGTCCTATCTGAGGAATGAATTCTTCCATAACTTCTTGAGACTTTTCAATATGTGATCCAAAAAATTTGAATAATTCGGGATTGTTTTCTTCATCTATGTTGATTTCAAGTTTTTTTATGCCATCAGGGAGAAAGACTTCTTTTGAAAAATTCAAGTATTCCGTAGCTTTAATATTTCTAATTCCACTTTCCTGAGATATTGCATCTATGACTTTTTCTACCTTTTCAAAGTCTCCAAACTCACTAATATCTTTGTCGGCATTTAACAAAATATACACCATTAGTCTATTATGATTTAATAGACCTAATATTTTATTCTGAAAAGTTTGCCCATCTATCAGTTTGATAATGTAATCTGGATTATCAGTTTTCAGTTGATCGATAGCCAAATGAATATCTGTTGGCAAGTTTTTCAATTTATCATTAAGTACAAAATGCCATTCTTTAAAGCTCCATCCATATGATTTCGCTCTATCAAAATCATGATTCATTTTTTTAATAGCAGTATCTGCTTCAATTTTTTCTGGAGCATACACTTGTAAAAGCAACTCACCTGACATGTATCCATCATTAGCACCATCACCTTTTGAACCTTGAGGTTTGACTGCCATTAATTCTGGATAAGATATTTTGTATGCACTTACAACGAATTTTTCAAATTCATTACCATCTTTTTCAAAAAAAGATAATTTTAATTTATCTGTCAATGTTTCTATTGAAGCCATTGCTATTCTCGTTTCATAATATGCGTATATTAAAAATTATATCTTTTTATGCTTATGAACGAATCATTGTATGGCTTATAGCAATTCTAATGAGTGCTGAATTATCCGAAAAATTTTTAGTTTTTGCCACTTTTTTGCCACTTTAGATGGGTAAAAATGACTAAATTTGACTAACTAAATTGATTTTTCTTAAATTTTGAAGGTCTTTGAAGTGCCTATTTTAGGGGGATTTGCCCTATATGTAGGACTTTTGAAAATTATACCCCGTGGTTCTGATCCCAGATGCGAATGTGTAATCGATCCGAATAGATAAATCCGCGCAGCTTGCAAAACTCGATTACCGCTTCGCAGTTCGCTTCGATGTGGGCTTTGTCGCCTCCGAGCGGCATACAATACACCGGCGTATAAGGATGAAGGGCAATGATCTCATCGATTTCGGATTCGATATGGCTTACCAGAGAGGGTTCATCCACGGTAAATTTAAAAAAACTCTCTTTTGCGTTAGCGATAATTTCCCCATACACCTCAGGCTTGATCCGTTTCTCTATTGGTTCACCGCTGTTTGAGAGTTTTACCGAAAGAGCATAGGTTGCCTGTTTGTAAAAAGGAAAACGTTTAAAATCGGGAGCAATCGTCGCATTGGTCTCAAATGTCACCCGATGGCCGTGACCGATCAGATAATCGATGAATTCGACAAAAATCGGCTCATTCGCATAGATCAGCGGTTCTCCACCTGTCAGTACGACGTCGACATGAGGGGGCAAACGGTATCCGTTCATAATCCAAATCAATGTTTGAAGCTCTTCAATCTCCTGCCACAATTCGCCGAATGCTTTGCGATCGACGGCATAAACCGTATCACATCCCAAAATTTCCGAACCGTCCGGTGCACTCTCGCGGCATCCGAACCCTTCGCATTTGAGATTGCAGCCGCCAAATCTAAAAAACAAAGACGGAACGCCCGTATATTTACCCTCACCCTGAACGGAGTAAAAATGTTCTACTAAATAAAGCATCTCACCCCCCGGTTTCGTAAAACGCACGGCTTGAAACTTCGGAATCTCCTTCGCTCCAGCGATTTTTTTCCGGCTTCGTCCGAATCACCTCTTTGAGCACTAATGCCGCTTCTTTGATATCTCCGCGTCTTACCGCATCACGGATCGACATCGCTTCATCAAAATAGAGACATGGGATCAAATTCCCCTCAGCCGTTAAACGGATACGATTGCATTTGGTACAAAAATCGTCCTTATGCGGTTCAATGATCCCGAACTCATAACCGTCTTCAAGTTTATAATAGTGCGACGGTGAGTGACCGTCAAATCCTTCGTCTACATACGAATAACGGCTTCCGATTATGTCTAGTAATTCGATGCTGTTCATCCCTTTGATATCTACTTCGGCATGGACATTTTCCATATATTCGATAAACCGGACTACCATCCCTCTGGCTTTGCAGTATTCCAAAACATCGAGAACTTCGGACTCATTGAGCCCTTTCATCGGAACCATATTCACTTTGACTTTCAAACCGACGCGCAATGCTTCTTCAACGCCTTCAAGAACCTGTCGAAGTACATCTTTTTTTGCAATGGTTTCGGCAACCTCCGGTTTGAGCGAATCGATCGACACATTCAGACGACGCAATCCTGCATCATAAAGTTTTTGTGCAGACCCTTTTAGCAAAAATGCGTTGGTAGTCATCGCCAAATCAATATCGTTTTTATAATCATAAATCAGTTTGATGAATTTATCGAGATCTTCTCGAAGCAGCGGTTCACCGCCGGTGATACGAATTTTTTTTATTCCTTCATCTATTGAAACTTTGATGAATTCAAACAACTCTTCAAAACTGAGCAAATTTTCTTTTGGAACCCATGAAAAAGGTTTTTCCGGCATGCAGTATTGACAGCGAAAATTACACCGTTCCGTCACTGAAACACGTAAATAATCGACCGTTCTGCCATAACTATCTATTAACACATATATCCTTGAAAAAATCCTAAAATTAGGAGCAATGCGCGATAGTACCTAAAAGTTGTTTTGAGTTTTATTTATTGGGGGAATTAGAGGAAGAACCCCCGGAGGGGGTTACAATATTACCAGCCGCGGACGACTGCGTGACATGCGGTACACGCATCCACGATTTCAGAATACGATTTGTGAGCTTTAGAATACTCTTTTTTATCCAATGCTTTAATTAAATCATTGGATGCGCTGTCAATACGTTTTGCCGCATTAAACGCGATATTACTCATATGCTGTTTGTCTTTTGGAAGATACTTTTTAGTGGCATCGACATCGTGGAAAAGAGCATCTGCTTTTTGAATCTCGCTAACTCCGCCTTTGATCAATGCAGGGGAATTGTAAAGAAATCCTTTCTGAACGTTGCTCAAACCGTTTTCCATTTGACTCATATTAAGAGCCAAAGTATCGTCTGCCATAGCACCTGAAGTGATAAGGGCAGAGAGAGCCAAAATTTTAATCATTTTCATCTGTTACTCCTCGTAAAGGTGCACCTTAGTGCACCTCCTCCCAAATTTTGCGTTTCCATAGATAGGCAAGGAACGCGAACACTACCATGTATGCCATTACCCAGATACCGAGACTGTTACGTTCTGCTTTTTTAGAGTCACCGATCTCTTCCATATACGCGATAACTTCTTCTTGCGCTTTTTCATTCAAGCCCACACGCGGCATTGAAGTCCCTTTGAGCAATACTTGAGGATCGTTTACAAAACTGTGAAGGTAGTGTTCACCACGGCTTTTAATGTACTGAGACAAATCCGGAGGTGTTGTACCCATATAGGTTTTTAGGTTCTCTTCAGGAGTCGTTGCTTCAATTCCGGCATATTGCATATTGTGACAACGTCCGCATGCTGCTTCAAAAGTCGCTTTATGGCCCGCTTTATCATCGCTTACTTTTACAGCAATTGATTGTAAATAAGCAACAATGTCCATAATGTCTTGAGGAGCCATCCAGTTGTAAGCAGGCATCGGGAATTGTTTCCCACTCTCTGCATTGTATTTGTGTTGTAAATGCATTGCACTGACCGGATCAAATACAAAATTCGCCAAGAAGTTTGCATCATAGATGCGTCCTGCATGACTCAAATCCGGCGGAACAACACCGTATGATGCAGCCGCATCGGCGTTACTCATAACAGCAGGGTGACCTGCCGCTTCGATCGCATGACAAGCGATACAGTTTGCTTCTACAAGCGCTTTTCCGTTTTCAGCATTACCGGTTAATTTGGTATCTACATTTTTAACATCTTGGAACGTAAAATCGGCTGGAGCCACTTCAGGATGCATGACGCTATGTGCATACGGTTCGATTCCATAATACGTAATCCCGACAAGAATCAGGATTACGGCTAAAATTTTAAATTCTTTCATTATTTTCTACCTGCCTTTTTAGCTTCCATCTTCGTAATGAACGGTAATGAGAGGAACAATACCAAGAACGTCAATGACGCACCGAAACCAACCCATGCATTAGGACCGGTCGGAGGCAATTTACCAAACTCTGTCAATACCATTAAATCTACCATCAAAATCCAGAACCAATATTTGAAGAATGGACGTTGATTAGCCGGTTTAACCGTAGGCGAACGATCTAACCAAGGAATTACAAGGAAAATAACGTTAGCAAAACCAAACGCCATCAATCCAAGAGATTTACCTGAAATACCCGCAATTTCAAAGAACCAACCACGCAATACTTCGTAGCTCCACAAGAAATACCACTCAGGATAAATATGTGCCGGAGTTTTAAGACCGTTTGCTTTGTCAAAGTTGATCGGATCCATTGCAAAACTGTAATGGAAGAACACCAAATAGAAGAAGAAAATCAAAAACACACCCATAACGAATACGTCTTTTGACAAGAATACCGGCCAGAAAGGGATAACTTTAGACCCTTTTTTATCACCTGCAAGGTATTTTTCTGATTCTGCCTCATAATCAAAGAACTCACCTTTTTCATTATTAACGTGAGGGAAACGAAGTGAATAGAAGTGGAATACGATAGCACCCAAAATCGCCAATGGAATCAACAATACGTGCAACATGAAGAAACGAGTCAACGTCGCATCCGCTACATAGAAGTTACCGCGAATCCAAACAACCAAATCATCACCGATGAAAGGGATACCGCCGAAGATTTCAGTAATAACGTATGCCGCCCAATATGACATTTGCCCCCATGGAAGCATATATCCGCTGAACCCTTCTGCCGAGAAGAGCATGAACAACAACATCCCTGAAATCCAGATCATTTCACGTCCCTTTTTGTAAGAGCCGTAATAGATACCTGTAAACATATGGATATAGATAATCAAGAAAACAACCGAAGCACCTACCGCATGAATATGGCGGAACAACCAGCCGTACGCTACTTCTTGCATGATAGTGTAGTTTACACTGTCAAACGCCATATTAACGTCCGGTTTGTAATACATCAACAAGAAAATACCTGATACTAAAAGCATCGTAAAGAGCATGGTTAACAATACACCCATTGCCCACAAGAAATTGATATTTTTCGGAATCCAATATTCCGTCATCATCACTTTCGCGAAATTGACAACGCCAAGGCGTTGGTCAAACCACTCAAGCATAGAATCTGCTTTTTTAAATTTTGCCATTTCGCCCCCCTTACGCTTTCGCCGTCATTTTTTTGTATTCCGGACCTTCATCGCCTAGGACGAGGGTTGTACCGTCAATTTTGAACGGAGGAATATCGAGCGGACGCGGAGGAGGTCCAAACGTATTAACACCGTCCGGACTGTACTCACCACCGTGACAAGCACATTTGAATAGTTTTTTGTCTTCTTCATAACCCGGGATACAACCGAGGTGTGTACAAAGACCGATCATAACAGCATAGTAATGATCACCGACTTTGACACTGCGGCCATCTGTCGGTTTCATATCTTCGGTGTATTTGAGGATAAATACCGGTTTACCCCGCCATACAACGATATCGAGTTTGTTGGCTTCCAAGCCTGATACGTCTACCGTTGTAAAACCGGCAGACATAACGCTTGGAAGCGGATCCCATGTTTTTTTCATCGCAATGAGAGAGGCAACCCCTCCGACTGCGGCAACGGCACCAAAGGCTTTACCAATAAACCCTCTTCTGCTTTCGTCCATCATAGCCATCTCACTTAATTTGGAAATTTAACCCTACATCATAAGTTAAAAAGGTTTAAGTTTCTATAAATTGAAAGTTTTTCTTATGAATTCAATTACTTTAGTGTTACTTTTTTCAAATGTGTGATAAGAATTTGATATAGCTTTATTTATCGTTTGCATAAGCTGTTCTTGGGATAATTCTGTAATAATCGGGATTGAAAGCGACTCAAATAACGGAATAAAATCATTTGTATAGTCAACGCGTTGTAAATAAATCGGTTTACCGCCGCTTATTAAGTTTTGAAGTACCGCTTGGGGAGATCCGCTGACCAAAATATCGCTTTTTCGAATTACTTCATCGTACGATTCCGAGTCGTAAATCGTTTTAAAACTCTCTTTTAGAGCATTGTCATATCCGAGAAAATGGTAAAAGCCCATCAATAAATCCATATGTAATGGGGCAAAAAGGGATTGGTTGGCTTCTAAATCTTTTTCGTAATCATCATCTCCGTAAAAGAGTGAAAGGGGAATTGTTTTGGGAAGTGCTTCATAATAACGTTCATTGACGATAACCGCTTTACAAATCCCCTCACCTTCCAGATAAGGAGAAATCAGAAATTCTTTGTCGTGCTTGGTATCTGAAACATCATCACTGATACGGATAAAAGTGGAAAAGAACTGCGTCATATCCTCCAAAAGCGTAGGGTTGATCTCTGCCGAATCAAAAATGATCTTGTCACCGTGATGAGCGATTTGAGGGATATTCCGAACCAAATCGACTCCGACCGAGCGTTTGATCCCAAATTCTTTTGCTTCTGCCGCAATCCGAAAATCGGAACAAAGGAGGGTAATATCAATCTCTTTTTGCAGTTCGGTAACAATAGCAACAGCACGGTGAAAACGGTCAAGTCCGATACGGTGTCCCGTATGGACATAATAAAAATAACGCATATTAGATATCCTTAATTTTTTCGTTGTGCCATTTTAATGTAGATATGGAGTATATCAAGAGCGGCAGGGGTCATACCGCTGATTTGGGATGCCGCCTGCAACGTCGGCGGATTGAATTTAAAGAGTTTATCTACGATCTCATTGGAGAGTCCCGAAACCGTTTTAAAATCAAAATTTTCCGGAATAGCGATATGAAGCATTTTGGACATCCGCTCGATATCATCGCTTTGTTTCTCGACGTAACGGGCGTATTTGGCTTCGATTAGGATCTGCTCTTGGATATAGGGATCGAGTTCCGCAAAACTTGGGATCAGTTTTACCAATTTTTCGAGTTCAAAACTTTTACGCGAGACAAGCTGCGTAGCGGTGAGTTTATCGGTGATATGTTCTTCATCGATTGAAGCCAAAAATGCCAAAAACTCTTTGTTCGGAGTATAGACGGTCTCTTCGAGCAATTTCAGCCCATCAGCAATCTGAGTTCGTTTCATCTCGATACGTGCCATCTGGGCATCATCGATGAGCCCCAACGCATGACCGTAACGTCCCAAACGCAAATCGGCAGTCTCTTCACGAAGCAACAGTCGATATTCGGCGCGGGAGGTGAACATGCGGTATGGTTCTTTCGTCCCTTTGGTCACCAAATCATCGATCAATACCCCAATGTAGGCTTCATCCCGGCGCAAAACGAGAGGCTCTTTGCCTTGGAGACTAAGAGCGGCATTGATCCCCGCCATCATCCCCTGTGCAGCCGCCTCCTCGTACCCCGTCGTTCCGTTAATCTGTCCGGCACAGTAGAGATTTTTGACTTTTTTCGTCTCCAGCGTGTGTTTCAGCTCGGTCGGATCGACGTAATCGTACTCGATCGCATAGCCGTATCGAACGATTTTCGCATTCTCCATCCCATGTACCGAATGGATCATGGCACGCTGAACATCAGGGGGAAGTGACGTGGACATCCCGTTGATATAGCATTCGGTATTCTCTGCTGTTTGAGGTTCGATAAAGAGATGGTGACGCTCTTTGTCACGGAAGCGGTTGATCTTATCTTCAATGCTAGGGCAATAACGCGGCCCTACCCCCTCGATCTGACCTGTAAAAAGTGGCGCGCGGTGGAAGTTCCCCTCGATCAGGCTATGGGTCTCTTCGTTAGTGTAGGCGATGTAGCACGGGAGCTGTTTTTTCGTCCGTGCAAATTCAACTCGATCGGTGCGGAAACTAAACGGATTCGGGAGTTCATCGCCGTCTTGGATCTCCATGACGCTAAAATCGATGGATGAGCTATCGACGCGTGGGCAGGTTCCTGTTTTAAGCCGCCCGACATTCAGTCCCGCTTCGCGGAGAGAATCGGTAAGCCCTTTCGCCGGGAATTCGCCGAAACGTCCCGCCTCCTGAGTGATCTCTCCGATATGCACCACCCCATTCAGAAATGTCCCCGTCGTCAAAATCACCTTCTTTGCGCGGTATTCGTTTAGCAAATGGGTGCGGACTCCGACGACTGTCCCCTCTTCGATGATGAGGGCATTGACTGTCTCCTGTATCAAAGACATATTCGGGGTTGTGAGTATCTTGTTACGGGCAATCACACGGTAGCGATCCATGTCGATCTGTGCACGGCTTCCGCGCACAGCTGGCCCTTTCGTTATGTTGAGAATACGAAACTGGATACCCGCTTCATCGGTGAGTAATCCCATCTCTCCGCCAAGCGCATCGAGTTCGCGTACCAAATGTCCTTTTGCCAGTCCGCCGACGGCAGGGTTACAGCTCGTCGCTCCCACCTGCTCAGCTAAAATCGAGACCATCAGGGTATTTTGTCCCATACGTGCCGAAGCGAGTGCCGCTTCGATTCCGGCGTGTCCTCCGCCAACGACGATTACGTCATATGTCATTATTACTTCTTTACATAGATTATTAATGCAATTATAGCTTCTCATGTTGAAACCTATAAAAATACAAAGGAAAAATACTCTACAATTAAGCAAAACTTTTAATGACGAGTGATTGCCATGAATAACGACAAAGCCCTAACATTGGAAGAGATGCTGAAAAATTACAGCCCCGAACCCCTCGAATACGACCCCGAAGTCGACGGCGGAGATGAGTACCTTGTCCGAGAAGAGCTCCTCAAAAAGAAAGAGGAACTCAAAGACGTTGTGAGCAAGCTTAAAGAAAAACAGCGCGAAAGCAGAAAAGTGCGCCGCTAAAGTGCACTTGGCTATAATCCGCGAAAAAGAGAAAAAAGAACTATGATCCAAGAAGCTTTCGACGCATTTAATGCCCAAAATTATTCTAAAGCTTTAGAACTTTTCGAAACACTGGCTATCCAAAACAACCCTACGGCCCTCTCCTCGCTGGGATACATGCACCAAAAAGGGCTGGGGGTTGAGAGTTCGCTAGAGCGTTCCTTTCTCCTTTATTCTCAGGCTGCAGAGTTAAATGAACCTGCCGCACTTTACAATATTGCACTCATGTACGCGGATGGCGTGGTCGTTGAGCACGATCAATTCAAATCGTATGAGTTGATGCTTCGTGCCGCCATACTCGAATTCCCTCAGGCACAATTTGAAGCGGCTTTGGCATTGGAGCGGGGTCTCGGATGTGTCCAAAATTTCTCCGAAGCGGCATTTTGGTACGAAGAGGCCGCTAAACGGGGGAATGCCAATGCCTTCAACAACCTCGGTGTCCTTTATAAAGAAGGGCATGGCGTACCGCAAGACTACGCCAGAGCCTTTATCTGTTTTTCCCGTGCCGCCAATGCCAACCTCGCCGAAGGACAGTACAATCTTGGGCTGATGTACGATCAGGGGCTCGGATGCGATATGAATAACGACACTGCACTGGAATGGTGCCGAAAAGCAGCCTACAACGGTCATGAAAAAGCGAAAAGCATTATCCGTTCTTTGCAAGAAGAGGGTAAAATAGTTTTTTAAATAATTCTGCCTCGTAATGAGGCAAGCTTTAGCGCCTTAGCGGCTAGCGCAGTCAAAGGGATTTTATTCCTTTGGCGTTCAAAATTAGTGGTAAAAGGGGTTTGATGTTTACAGGTTTGATTCGGGAGATGGCAACAGTAAAAAGTTTCGGCGGTAACCGTCTAGCTCTGAAAGCCGCCCATAAACCCAAACTCGGCGACTCCATCGCAATCAACGGTACCTGCCTCTCGGTGGTCAGTATCGAGAGTGACGGTTTTTCCGTCGAACTCTCCCCCGAAACCCTCTCCCATATCGCCACCGAAAAATTCTCCGGCAAAGTTCATATCGAACCGGCTATGATGATGGGAGATCGATTTGAGGGACATATTGTCCAAGGACACGTCGATACCATCGGAACGATCCGATCCATCACCGACAACGGTAACAGCTATGACGTGATCGTCGATGTCGATGCCGAGTTTATCCCTCTCATCCCTCCGAAAGGTTCCATCACCATCGACGGTATCAGTCTCACAGTCAATGAAGTGATGGGGGATGCGTTCCGACTCACCATTATCCCCATCACGATGCGTGAAACTCTCTTCGGAACCTATAAAAAAGGGACGCGGGTCAACATCGAAACCGATGTATTTGCCCGCTATATGCGTCATATCCTCACCTCATCCAATACAAAAACGATGAGTTGGAATGATGTTGACCACATCAGCGCCTTATATTAACCGTTATGAAAACCATTGAATGGATCATGATGGGAGCCTTTGTCGGAGGGCTTGTGCTTGCCTTCTACAAACTCTATCTCTTTTTCCCGAAAACCCGATTGGCCGATGACGATACGACACCCGAATCAGTAGAACTGTTAGAGCGGATTATGGTCGAGTGTAACAATTCCCACTCCCATCTGGACGAAGAATCTCTGTTTCAAATGATGACAGTGCACCATGATTTTGATTCGAAACACTTTTGGCGCTTTAACGAAAACCGCCTGCGCCACCTCATCGAGCATTATCGCCTTAAAGAGCCAAACTTTCGTCGCTAAGACTTTTAGCATTGGGGTTGCAAGTGATCTTATGCGCCATATCGACCTTCTCATACTCAACGAATTCCCGTTTTGAAGCAATCGTCGCATTACGATACCCCTCACCCCTATTCAAATAGACGTTCAATCCGTTTTCATACAGGGCCAGCCGCGTCGCAAGCGCTGTCGAATACGTCGTAATAATCCCATCGTCACCCATCAGCCTAGCAATATCGGCGAAATACTCCCGTGTCCAGAGTACGGGATTAACCGAAGGACTAAAGGCATCCTGATAACAGATATCCCACTCACCATCGAGATCGCGCATGGCAACTCGCGCATCGATAATCTCAACTGTAATTTGTGTCCGTTCATCCTCATACCCGCCCAGCGTCGCAATATCGGTGATGATGTTTCGATACGGTTCAAAGATTTCGGGATAGGGAAAGTCGACAAGTGAGGATACAAGATCACCGTCGAGTTCGGGGGAGTAGATTTCGAGAGTCGTATTTGGGAAAAAGGTATCACGATAATAGAGACTAAGGAGGGTATTAAACCCCAAACCGAAACAGATATCGATGAGTCGAAGGTGATCTTTTTTACTATAAAGTGTAAAGGCGGGTTCGATATGTTTTTTGAGCGATTCGTTCAGAGCACCGTCTTTGGTCGAATGGTAATGTTCGTCATATTCACTGCTGTATGCGGTATAACTGCCGTCTTCACTCTTTACCCACTCTTTTGCCATCGGTTTCTCCACATTTATTCTTCATCAAATTATATCTTTAAAGAGGCTGCCACAGAGCTTTAATCCCAAAAACGATAAATTGAGCCGCAATCGCTCCGACCACCAATCCCATAATCCTCGTCATAATTTTCAATCCGACAACACCCAGAACTCTTGTCAAAAAGATAGCATTTTTCAATGTTAAATAAATAATCAAACCGGAGATTACCACAGCCATAACGAGTAAAGAAATATCTATGAAATTAACACTTTTTGCTTTAAAAATCATGAGGGTAGATATCAGCCCCGGACCAAATAAAATGGGGATTCCGATAGGGATAATAGAGATATTTTCTTTCAATATCGCCTCTTTTGACTCTTCGAGTGAGTGTGATGTTTCGGGGATTTTTCCCTGCAGCATATTAATAGACATCAATAGCAAAACAATGCCACCGATCACCATCACAGAAGAGGGGGTAATCCCAAAAAGTTCAAAAATAGCATTCCCTAAAAAAATGGTTACAAATGAAGCAATCATAACCGTCCATGTAGCTTTTTGACTAATCTCTTCCGTATCTTCTTTAGTAAGAGCAGATGGGGAGGAGGAAATCATAATGGCCGCAGCTGCGATGGGGTTTAGGATGGTGATCAAACCGACCGAATAATGCAGGAGTGTCTGTAAGTGGACAAAATAATTGAACTCCATTTGTTTTTCCTTGATTGTGACACTTCGAAACTTTTCGTATTATATCTTTTCAAACCTATTCTACCTTTTTACCTTCACAAACTATATTTGGCAAACCATTTCTCCACTTCATCGACCACATAATCCACTTTGCCACCTGTTACTTTCTGATGATACGGTAACGGTTAATAAAATCTGCCTCTAAAAATAGATTTAGTATGTTTCAAAAAATTAAAAATTACTGTATAGTATTGTTATTTGCAATGCTACAACATTTTTACTCATTCAAAATGAAAAAGAGTTTAACGTTTATAATGCTTCTCTTCGTGGTAGTCATGATTAGTGGATGTGGTGAGACATGGCAAGGTGCAAAAAATGATACGATTGATAACGCCCAATGGAGCAAAGACACGGTCAATGATGGGGCTAAAAACTTAGAGAAAAAAAAACTGATTGATCCCAGAGAATCTAGATAATAAATAAATTATTATAACAGGAGATCCAAGTATGAAAAGACATGTGTTTATAAGTTTAATTGCAGTGCTGATGTTTTTGGCGGGTCATGTTGAAGCAAAAAAAATCACTCTCGAAACGGGAGAAAAATACCATCAGGGAGACCTCACCGTCACTTGCGGTCAACCGTTAACTGATGGTGTAGCCTTGGCTCTTAAGGACTGCCAGTATTGGGACGATTTTAATAAAAAGTGTCTGTTTGAAACAACGACGTATACATACAAAAATCTTGAATGTATTGAAGAATGTCAGCACTGGGAAGAGTTCTTCAGCAGGTGTCATTATCAAACAAAGTGTACTTTCTATCCGGCCAAGAAGTTATTTGTGCGAACTACGTGCGATAAGTATGACGAGTTCAATAAAATTTGTATGAAAACAAGTGATATAAAAATTGGGCCTTGATCCAGCGGAACATAATAGTTTTCGAGCCATCTTTCATTATTTCTCTGGAGATACCTTTATAGCCAGCCATACAACACCTTTCGGATTTCATTGCATTAAAATTTTATCATAGCCCATTACCCCACATATGCATCTTTTTAGCTACAATCACATCATTTCCCTCTATCAAATCGATGATCGTATTTGCCGCACGAAATTCTGCTTTTTCCAATAAAGCTTCGATGTCTGAAGTCTCCATCACTCCGCGCTCTTGAACAATAATAACCTCAGCGGAGTTTTCCAAAGAACGGTATACAAGCTGTAATAGTTTTAGCGGGAAGGTATGAAGGTGTAAAACATCTTGGAGGATGATGGTTTCATAATCACGTGTGGCCGAACGGATCGGAGAACTAAAATCTTTAATCGCATCACACTTACCGATAACGGCAGAAGAATACTCATCATGCTCCCCCGGGTAAAGGGAAAGATCGACCGTCGCATTAAACGGTTCCAAAAAGGTACATACCTCTTCAATAAGACTATCGGCATGAGAAGTCGCCACCAGAATCTTCATCTGAGGCGAGGTTTGAAACAGATCGCAAAATGAAGTCATAAAATTCACTTTTAGTGGATTTTCAAGCACTTATGTGCGTGAGCTTCCCGCTGAGGGAAACCCAGTGTTAACGCAGCCAATCGGGATGCATTCCGATGGCGTTAAAATCACAATGATAAATCGTGAAGTTCTCTGAATAAATAGGCTTCGACGATGTCATCGATACTACGCTGTGTATGGGCGACTAAGACCATCATCTGATTGTCGATAAACTCCATCACCGGCTCGTAGTTCCCTGTAACGATTACCGCATCGAGCCATCCTTCGATTTCGGACCGGTCGGTGTAGAAATTAATCTCGACAACTTGTCCCTCTTCAACTTCGACCGTTGCCCAATGGGTTGCCGATAAAATTCCGGTCAGTTCGCTCCCTTGGGTATCATCCCCGTTCATCGGTAATAAAAGCAGCATGATCAATCGACCTTTGCTATATCAAGCTTTAACGCTTCGTTATCCATGATATCGATATCTTTGCGTAAGATTTCGGTTGCTATCGCTTTTGCATCTTCGAGTGAATGCATTGTGTAGGTCCCGCACTGGTAAATGTTCAGCTCAGGAATATCACTTTGTTTTTCAACGGCGAGAACATCCTTCATCGATGCTTCCCACGCTTCCGCGACCTCTTCTTCGCTAGGAGTCCCGATAACACTCATATAAAAACCGGTTCGGCATCCCATCGGAGAGATATCGATAATCTCCGTCTTATCAGAGTTGAGATGATCTCGCATAAATCCTGCAAACAAATGTTCCATCGTATGGATGCCCTCTTGTGACAAGATGGCTTCGTTAGGACGGCAGAAACGCAGGTCAAATACGGTGATATCATCGCCTTTGGGCGTTTTCATCCCTTTGGCACGTCGTACGGCAGGTGCGGGCATAATAGTGTGATCAACGGTAAAGCTATCGAGTAATGGCATGAAAATCCTTGAAAAACGATCTTTAATTTTGGCAATAGTAACATATTTCATCCTTACATCACTGTAATTTGATGACTAATAAAAAGATCTTATTTTTCGAATGTTAGAAGATACCGGAAGATAAAAAATAGTGCGGGAAGATTTAAATCAGTAGCGCAATCAAGCGCTCCTGATTTATTTAATAGCCGTCAAGGCAGTTTGAAATGCTGATAAATGATTATAGGAACCTGCACGCAGGTTTTCAAATACTTGCACTACATCTGCAGGCATACCTTGCTCATATGTAACGATATCGGTAATGTCTTTTTCTTCAATCGCCACACCGACATTTAATCCTGCAGATAAAGAAGTCGATCCTTGAACGATAAGGATATTATATAAATTTTGCAATTCCGGAAGTACAAATACTCCAATCACAGCCTCATTTATTTTTGAAATATCTACATTGTATTTCTTACATAGGTTTTCTACAGAATCCATATGCGTTTGTTCTGATAAAGCAATATTTGAAAATGTAGATGCACTCGGATATTTAGTACCCAAGGTAATGTATACATCTCGGGCAACTTTCTCTTCCTGATACATAAATAATAATGCTGCTTTTTGCGTATCAGACAATCCAACACTTGAAGTTGTCGTCTTTGCATATAAAGACCAAACCAACACAAACAACGTAACTATGGCAAGTCGTATACTTCTCTTCATCTTTAACCTTTTTTCTTTTATTTAGAGAAAAGATACCATTGATGTGTTAGCGAAGTGTTAGCAACTTGTCAATGATTTATAAAAAATTCAGCGCAGTTCTTTCATATTAGAAAAAAGTTCCATTGGCAATCTTTTTTCTATCGTTCCTTCAATTGGACGAATTTCGACATTACAAATCGATTCTTTGAGTTCTTCGGCCAGTTTTAACAGTTCTTCTTTACTTTCTCGTTTGGCAATCCCTCGGGCGGAACATCCGGTAGCATTTAGGTGGTTATAGGTCATACGATACATTATAATAATCCAATAATTGTTTTAGTAATAACGATAAAGCAAAGAGAGTTCCAAGATAATTTAAAAAAAGGGTATGTAGAGAAGAAAAGCGGGGGTAAAGCGTGGAAGCAGGTGTCTGTTAGACACGTGCCTCTTCACGACGTTGAAGACGTTCCCACTCTTTATCGACACGTGTTTGCCACTCATCGATAAGGTATTCGTATTGTTTGGTGAAAAGGTGTTTGAAACGCCCTTGTGCACCAAGATAATCACGAACCGGGATAATATTTTTAGGACGGTACGTAATGTTCAATTCCGTACCGTTGATGATTTCATACAATGGGAATACCAATGAATCGGTTGCCAAATCAGAGATGGCGATTGTATCTTCCGGCGCAAATTTCCACTCGGTCGTACATGCAGACATCGCATTGATGAAAACCGGACCCTCTGCTGCAAATCCTTTTTGGATTTTTGCGACCATATCTTTCCATTTGTTCGGAGCGACTTGCGCGACGTATGGAGCACCGTGTGCCGCCATAATTCCCATCATGTCTTTTTTGTTTTTCTTCTCACCGTAGCTCACGCGTCCGGCAGGAGTTGTAGTAGCCGACGCACCGATAGGTGTAGATGATGAACGCTGTCCACCGGTATTTGCATACACTTCATTGTCCAAACATACGTACATCATGTTATGTCCGCGCTCGAAACATCCTGAAATCCATTGGAAACCGATATCGTACGTTGCACCGTCACCGCCGAATGCGACGAATTTAGGTACGCGATCCGGTTGTTTTAAACGACCTTTGGTTTTAAGCGCTTTATACATCGCTTCCGCACCTGCTACTGCAGATGAGCCGTTTTCGAATCCGATGTGAATCCATGAAGCATCCCATGAAGTATATGGATAAACTGCCGTACATACTTCCAAACATCCTGTTGAAGCTGCAAGGATCAAATCATCGTTCGTTGCATTTAACACTTCACGGACGATAATCGAGTGGGCACAGCCCGGGCAAAGAAGGTTAGCCCCTTCAAAGCGATCCGCCGAAGTGGAGAACTCTTTGAGGTTTTTAATTTTTTTAATTTCTGACATAAGGGCTCCTTAGAAAAAAGAGAGTTTCGGTCCGCGAAGACCGATGTACTGCTGTAACGGAGTGGTAACTTTACCGGCATCCGCATTTGCTTTAAGATCTGTATAGATACTCACTAAGTGTGCTTTGGTCAAGTCACGTCCGCCCAATCCGTAGATATAGTTCGTCAATACCGCTTTGGTATCGGTGTTAAACAACGTACCTGAAATCTCATTGAAAAGTGCTCCAACCGTACCGTGCGGGCTTGAGCGATCCAATGCTGCAATCGCTTTAACGTCTTTGAGTACAGCCGCAAGTTGTTCCAACGGCCATGGACGGAATACACGGATACCGACAACACCCGCTTTGATACCCTGAGCGCGCATCTCTTCAGCCACTTCGCGAGCCGTTTCAACCGACGTACCCATACAGACGACTGCTACTTCCGCATCTTCCATATCGTAAGCTTCAACAATGTTATATTTACGACCGGTCAATTTTTCAAAATCATCAAATGCTGCTTGGATTTTTGGCAATACTGCGGTCATCAAAGCATGTTGCTGACGTGCTTTGTGTTCGAAATGCCAATCTTCTTCCGTTTGTACCCCATGGGTTACCGGATGGTCAAGATCGAGCATATCGTTCATCGGTTTGTATTGACCCACGAAATTGTATGCCGCTTCGTCTGTTAGGGTGTGAACCCCTTGAGCCGTGTGAGACGTCATAAATCCGTCTTGATGAACCATAGCCGGTAAACGGACATCATGGTCTTCTGATACTCTAAACGCAATGAAGTTCAAATCATATGCGTTTTGCGGGCAATACGAATCAAGTTGAATCCAACCGCTATCGCGTCCCATATACATATCCGAATGGTCGCCGTTTACGTTCAACGGCGCACCGATAGCACGGTTAACAACGTTAAGAACGATCGGTAAGCGCATTCCCGATGCAGAGTAAAGAGTCTCTACCATCAACGCAAATCCTTGTGAACTGGTAGCAGTTGCTACACGTCCGCCCGCAGCAGCAGCACCGATACAACATGACATTGCACCGTGTTCTGATTCTGTCATAACGAATTCACCGTCAACATAGCCGTTTGCCGTAAAACCGGCATAATTTTCTACGATAGGAGTCGATGGGGTAATCGGGTAAGCAGCAACAACGTCAACTTGTACCTGACGAAGCGCTTGGCTTGCCGCCATATTACCGTCCCAGACTTCAATATCGCGTAGTTCCATTGTATCTGCCATTAGTCTTCCTTCACTTCGGTATCAGCTTTTTTCTCTTTTTTAGGCCATTCGGCAAGCGCTGTTTCTTCATCTTTTTGTTCAGGGAACATCAATAATGATTTTGGGTTTGTCGGACATACTTCTACGCAGATCCCGCACCCTTTACAATGGTCAAAATCGATTCCGATCATTTTTTTATCACGAGCAATGATCGACATATCCGGACAATAAACCCAGCAGAACTGACAATCAATGCAGTAGTCTTTGTTAAACAAAGGTTTTTCAATACGCCAGTCAGCAACACTCGCCGTAAATGAGTTTGATACTGAATAAGGGCGATTTTCGGGAAGCGTAGTCGCGATATCGCGTGTAGCTCCGTCAAACGATCGGAGCATGGCACCGATTTCGAACCCATCCCATCCTTTTTTTTCCATCATGTGCTCCTTATTTCACTTCATCATACGCGCGTTGAATCGCGATCATATTAGCATCGATAATTTTTTGAGGCAATTTTTTAAGTACTTTAATCATACTCTCTTTGAAAAACTCAATATCATACATACCGGATACTTTCATCAATGCACCCAACATAGGTGTATTAGGGATCGCTTTACCGATTGTTTCTTGAGCAATTTTAATACAGTCGACCGTATAAACTTTTCTACCTTCCAATTTTGGTTGAGACGCAATCAGCTCATCCGTACTCATGTGGGTCGTAACGATATAAATAGTATTATCTTTTTCGTTTGCCGTAATGTCTGCTACGTATACTAACGCAGGGTCAATAACCAAAACATAGTCAGGTCTCATAAATTTTTCGTGGTTCATAACCACTTTATCGTCGACACGGTTATACGCTGTCATAGCTGCTCCACGTTTCGCTGAACCGTAAAACGCAAATGCCTGAACATGCTTACCGGTGGTAGATACAACGTCAGCAAGACCTTTTGCACCTGTTACGGCACCTTGTCCGGCTCGACTATGCCATCGAATTTCTAGCATGAATTCTCCCTCTGACTTAAGTTTAAGTTGAATTTTATCAATACGTGTATTCTATGAAAGTTGCTCTTAAATGTAGCTTTTCGCCCGCTACGAGCTTTAAAACCAAAGATGAAGTGTTACTTTCAGCCCCTCTGGGCAATGTATCTAACCGCTTCGAGAGCATCAGATTTTATAATATCTGTTAATGTGAGTAATTGTTCTGCATTATCATAACCGCTTGTAACCGCAACGCAGTTGATCCCTGCACGGTTGGATGCTTCGATATCCAAAAGCGTATCTCCGATCATCCACACATGAGAAGACGGATTTCCCATCTGCTCCAAAGCTTTAAAAATCGGCTCAGGATGGGGCTTTGCATATTCGACATGTTCCCGCCCTACCAATGTCTCAAAATAGTGCATCAACTCAAAATGTTCCATCAGTTCTCGTGAATACAGCCCTGTCTTCGTCGTAACAATTCCTAATCGTGCAAAGGATGATGCTTCACGAATCGCTTCTGCAGCACCGGGTAGCAACACCGTCTTTTGACGCGATATCTTACGGTAATACAATTTATAGGTCGTCACATGCATTTCGATACGTTCGGCATCTATTCCTACAGCTGCGAACATTGTTTCTAACGTATGTCCGATCTGTGATGTGATCATCTCGTCACTTACTGTTTTTGCCATACCATGAGCTTTAAGCGTATGATGGAAACTCTCTAAAATCGCTTCGGTCGAATCGATCAAAGTTCCGTCTAAATCAAACAAAATAATTTTTTTCATTTCTTCTCCCAATCAATATAATCTTCCCAAATTCCGTTAATCGTCGGTTTGATTCCTGAAAGACGACGGCTGTACACATTAATCTCATTCGGGATGACCAAAAACAAATAAGGATTATCCCCGACGATAGAGGCAAAAATCTGACGCTGTAATGCGGCAATCGTCTCAGGGTCGGTTGAACTCTCCATCCGCTCAATCAATCTGTCCGTGGAGGCAGAATGATACCCGACCAAATTGAACCCTCCCTGTACATCACTCTCGGAATGCCACAACGCATACGGATCAGGGGTTAGGGAGAGCGACCATCCGAGCAACACGGTATCAAATTTACGCGGAGCGACAACCGTGTTTAAAAATGCCTGCCATTCCATGACCCGCAACGTCACTTTAACTCCGATTTCGAGCAATTGCCGTTGTATGATCTCTGCGGCATACGGACGGATAGCATTTGAATTGGAGGTTGCTATCTCAAACTCAAACGGATGCACCGAATCATACCCTGCTTCTTTGAGCAGTGCTTTTGCCTGACTCAGATTTTGTTTCGGCGCTTGTATAGAATCATTAAATCCTTTGCTTCCGGGTAAAAAAGGACCCGTACATACACGTCCGTGTTTTAAAAACAAAATATCGATCAATTTCTGTCGGTCAATGGCCAAAGATAAGGCTTGACGGACACGGGGATCTTGAAATTTTTTAAGCCGGAGGTTGAATCCCAAATAGGTATAGCTGTGCGAAGGGAGTTCCAGCGTTGCAAAATTCTTTTTGAAGCTTTTATCCAGCTGCCGTTCATACTGCATCGGCTCGAGCGAATCCACATCGATTTGACCCGATTTCAGCATCAAAAACCGTGTCATCGGATCACTGATGACATGAAAAACGATTTTATCAATCTTCGGTCTGTGTTCAAAATATTCCGGATTTGCTTCTAAAACAATCTGTTTTGAAAACTCCAGCTGTTTCAAAATATAGGGACCCGTCCCTATGGGATGAGTATTAAACGTTGAACTCATTATATCGGTATCATGAATCAGAATATGGCGCGGTACAATCCCCATCATCCACACTTCCAATGCTTTGAAATACGGTTTTTCATACGTTACACGCACCGTATAATCATCTACGATTCTGACGTTTTTTATGACCCGAAAGTCGGAGGCATAAGGGGTAATCGTTTTAGGGGATTTAATCAGATCATACGTAAAAAGTACATCTGCGGCGGTGAAAGGTTCTCCATCCTGCCATTTGACCCCGTGTCGAAGCTTAAACTCAATAATCGTAGGGGTGACGAAGCGATACGATTCGGCCAAATCGCCGATAATTTTTTGACCGCTTTCATCGTATTTGACCAGTGCATTAAAGATAAATCCGGAGATAGAAGCACTCGCCGAATCGGTTGCGATAAGGGGATTAAGGCGTGCCGGATTCGTGGAGGCACTGAGATGAAGTGTCGATGCTATCAGCCAAACACTTTGTAAAAGAAGTAGTACAAATTTCAATCAATGCCTGCTTTTTGATGAGATTATAGCATTTTATAAACTCATCCAAAATACGGTATTATTATAGATAATTCTATTAATTTAAAATCTCAAAAGGGAACGTCGAATGCAGTACATGAAGGTCAGTCTCATAAGCCTCCTAGGGTTGATCTTCACTCTTCATGCTGAACCATATCAATTGGGCCACGGTGTTTCAGTCAATGATGCTATGAATATAGGAGGCTATTTTTCATCCGAATTAGACTCGAATCATCAAAATGACAGCTTTACACTCGATGACGTGGCCGTGATGGCATACGGTGATATTAATCCAATGTTTTCGTATTTGGCAGAGTTTGAAGCAGTTGGTTTTTACCACAAAAATTTCAACGACGGATCAGAAGAGAGTCACAAAAAGTTTCATGCTGAACGTGTATATGGCGATTTATGGATGTCTGACACGGTTAATCTCCGATTCGGAAAGCAAATTACCCCTATCGGGTATTGGAATCTAGAACCGATAAATGTTTTACGCGATACTACATCCAACCCGCTCTACAGTATGTTACTTTTTCCAAAATTCCTCACCGGAGTTGATTTTAACGGGTATGTTCCACAAACACAGGGAGTACGTTATCATCTCTTTGGACAAAACAACCGAGATTTAGATGAAGAATACATCAATATCCCCAATACGCATTTTTTCGGTTTAGCACTTGAAAACGAAATTTCCATGGATTGGAGCAACGACGGAAGTATCGGCGAATACATTACAAATACCAATCAACGCACCCGTTTTATTCAAGCAGGCACTAAATACGATGATGCACGATGGCAGATATTGGCAGAAGGGCTGATCGCAAAAAGTGCATACCCGGATCAAACAGAAAGCTCTGCTCTCTCAGGCTATGCTCAAGCCATGTATCGATATACACCTGAACACGCTGTTATAAGCCGATATGAATATTTCAACGATCATCATACCGATTATAAAGATAATATATTTATCCTCGGATACAGCTATCGCCCCTGGTATCCCGTCTCTTTAAAAGGAGAATACCAATGGCACTCCCAAAATGACGAAAACCGTGCATTATTTTCACTTTCGGTGTTGTTCTGATGAAACAGGTAGTTTTCTTTTTGGCTCTCGGATCAATACTTTTCGGGGCTCAATACAGTATTATTATCTCTAAAAAAGTTCCTATAACATCATTAACTACGGGACAGGTGCGGGATATTTTTTTACAGAAACGTCACTCGTTGGGAGATCAGAAAATCATTCCTCTCAATTTAGTCGGACAGGAACCCTCCCGCATCGCTTTTGAAAATACGGTTTTAGGCATGGATAGAGATAGATTAAACGCGTATTGGGTAAAGCAGCATTTCCAAGGAAACAGCCCGCCGATAACGCAGCCGTCCTTTGAATCGATCAAAGCGTTTGTCCAAAATGTCGAAGGTGCCATCGGATATGTTCCATCCTCAATGGTTGATAACAGTGTAAAGGCCATTTATGAGTTTTAAACTCAAAACCATTCTCCTTTTTTTAGGTATCAGCATTATTCCGTATGCCGTAACAATGGTTTTGCTCGGGAATTCATTTCGTCAGGAACAGTATAACGCCGTAACACGGGAGATGAATACCCAGTTGCGTCTAACGGTCGAGCGTATCGATCAATCCTTACGAACGCTTCAAAACGATATGGCATACATTGCCAAATCAGACGTCATGAATGACCTTTATACTCAGGATTTGGACCATCGAATCAGCACCGCATTGCTCTCCAAAAAAAATGATATGAAGATGAAAGGCAATTTTTTTGTGCTGGATTCCAATAACAAAGTTATTGCATCCAGTGACTTTAGCTCCATATCTCAAATCAAAAAATTGGATCCATTTTTTTCAATTCCCATCTATTCGAGTTTTACTAAAACACAGATCGGTATGCTCGTCGTTACGTATCCACTTGAAAATTTTCGTCCCTATTTTTCCAATTCGCCTGAACGTCATTATTACATCCGCCACCGTGACGGAACTATCGCACTTCAGCCGAATATATTTGAAGAGTCCCTCAAAGTTTCCCTTCCCCTTCAAAACAAACCCGATTTAACAATCGTTTTAGAAGAGGAAAAAGGGTATGCTTATAGATTGTTGTATAAATACGAACAGTGGTTTATTTTGCTTCTTATCATGGGGGCTCTTTTTATTGCCACTGCCGCCTATTATGTTGCGACCGGTCTTATTCGTCCTATCATTGCCCTATCCAATACTGCGAAAAAAATTACTCGAACCCAAGACTATTCACAACAGGTATCCGTTGACAGGGACGATGAAATCGGCCAGCTTTCTGATGCATTTAATACCATGACCGGCGGTATGGATAAAGCGCTACATGAAATTACCACGCTAAACAAAGAGATTGAAGAAACTCAGCGCGAAGTCGTTTTCACGATGGGTTCAATCGGTGAGAGCCGTTCCAAAGAAACGGGAAACCATGTAAAAAGGGTCGCAGAATATTCAAAACTTCTTGCACGATACTATGGACTCAGTGAAGAAGAGGCAGAAATGCTCAGACAGGCTTCTCCGATGCATGACATCGGCAAAGTTGCTATTCCCGATGCAGTCCTCAACAAACCGGGAAGATTTGATGACGAAGAGCGCCGTATCATGGATACACACGCTGCATTGGGCTATGAAATGCTCAAACACTCGAATCGCCCACTGCTTCTTATGGCCGCGACAGTAGCATACGAACATCACGAAAAGTGGGATGGGACCGGATACCCAAGAGGACTAAAAGAAGAAGAGATACATATTTATGGCCGTATTACTGCATTGGCAGATGTATTTGACGCACTGGGAAGCGATCGTGTTTACAAAAAAGCATGGGATGATGAACGGATTTTTTCTCTATTCAGGGAAGAGCGTGCACGGCATTTCGATCCGCAGCTTATTGATATCTTTTTTGCCCATTTAGAGGAATTCCTCACTATACGTGAACAATTTAAAGACCTCTAGTATGCAGAGCTATCACACCTTTTTGTTCCATACGATTTAGAATTGCAACAATAATTGAAATAATCAGCCACGCCATTATCATCGTTATAAACGTGTGGCTCAGAAAATGATCTCCGATCAACATCTTATAGCTTCCCATGCTCCACCCGATCACCATAGCCAAAGCGACAGAGGCGATTTTCGCTTTGCGGGTCCGGAACAAAAAAATAAGCGATAATAGAGCGAATCCACCGCTGGCATGTCCTGCCGGCCAGCATTTTTGTTTCTGTTTTTGGCAAAAATCACTCGGATATTTTTCCCAAACACACGTGTGCGGATAGGTTCCGTCAAAAATTTCCAAACTTTTAGGGCATGGAATATTCGTCACCGCTTTCAAACTGCTGACAAGCAAAGGGACAAAAATAGACGATAAGACAACGATTACCAATCCTCTTTTATAGGGGAGCAGAAACGGTTTTTTCCACCACGCAATCAATCCGATGAGTACCAACACATTGAGAATAATCAATAAACGCTTGATCCCGTCATAAAAAATAAATTTGAGAACGGGATTGTTGGTATCCACGATCCATTGATGGGTACTAGGATTATAAAAATGTTTTTGCACCCAGATATCGGTTCCGCTCAATCCGAAAAAGAGGATCGAAAGAAGCAATATCAGGGCACTAACCCAAATATTTTTAACGGCGGACATGCAATAAATCGAGTTCAGGCTGATATATGGTGGTATTCACATCCATAAAGCCCAAGAGGGTATGGAAGAGTGAATCTTGACTATGAGGTTCTTTGGCAGAAGCCGTCATTTGTGCTTTGTTGATGTTGGAGTGTTTTCCAAACCACATTACGGCCGGAACATGTTTTTGCGCTTCCGGGGCAATGCTATAAGGGAATCCGTGCAGATACAAACCGTTTTCCCCTAACGATTCACCATGATCGCTGAGATAGAACATCCCTGTTGCAAAATGCTCATCATTCGTTTTAAGCAATCCGATTACTTTTGACAAAAAGGTATCCGTATAAAGGATGGTATTATCATACGCATTGGTAATTTCATCTTTTGTACATTGCTCGAGCTGATTGGTCTTGCACACCGGAGTATATTTCTCAAATTCTTTCGGGTACCGTTTGTAATACGCAGGACCGTGATTGCCCATCTGATGTAGGACAATTACAATGTCCCCTTTCGGATGGGTGTCGATATACTCTTGCAATCCGACTAACATCCCCTCATCACGACACTCTCCGTCATCGCACATCGTATTTTTTTCTGACGTTTGATAATCTTCAAACTGAACCCGCTTTGCAACCCCTTTTGAATCGGAATTGTTTTCGCGCCATAAGATATTCACACCGGCACGTTTGAGTACATCCAAAACATTTTCCGTATGCAACGCCTGCTCTTTTTCATAATGCTCACGTCCAAACGGAGAGAACATACATGGAACCGAAACGGCCGTTTCGGTTCCGCATGAGGTAAACTGGGTAAAATTGATAATATCTTCTTTTCGAAGCTGCGGCGTCGTATCGCGTGCATACCCGTTTAGGCCGAAATGATCCCATCGCACCGCTTCACCGACTACAAGTATCATCAGTTTGCGCGGCTCGTTGGCGGGAGAAATCACTGCATCCTGACCGATCGGCGCAATTCCGGAATACGGGTGAGAAAACGTTTCAGCCGCATAATGGCCGATCGAATAGAGATAGTAGGCCGGATTGGCGTAATAGCGCAACGGTTTATGTTCCCGGAAAAAAGAGGTGTAATATTTACTGAACGAAAAAATCACCACAATAGCAAAAACAAGTGCGATCCCTATCACTTTTGCCTTGTCAACAAGAGTCTCTTTAAACGATGTAGGTACAATTTTTAGGCGATAGACAATCACTGAGGGGATAACCCCTAAAAGGACAAAATAGAGCACCTGTTTGAAGCTCAGCAAATCAACCGATTCTTTAATATTCGTCTCTAAGAGGTTTTGGATCATATGGTTGTCAATAACGACATCATAGGCATCCATAAAATAGGCGACTAAAGATGAGACGAGCAAAATAGTGATTAAGACTGGTTTGAGGGTGTAGCGCCAACTCAATAAGGTTAAAACGATTACGGTTACACACAACAACACAATCGCCAATGAGAGAACGAATAGAATGTTCCCGCCTGCAAGAGGATAGACTTCAGATACGTGCTTAAAAAAGACTCCGTTCGCAAAAACGACCAGCATTAATGCAACGGAAATGATAACTGTTCGTGCTCTGAGGGGCTTGGAAAAAGAAAATAACACTGCGACTCCGCTGAAATAAATTACGGTATTATAGTCAGTAAATACTAACAGGATTGCTGTTGATTGGTTTCAGTAAAGATAAAATGAGGATTTTTTAGAAAAAAAGAAAGGAGGAAATTCTCCCCCATAGAGGAGAAAAAACGATTAACGTTTTGAGAATTGAGGAGAACGGCGCGCTTTGCGTTTACCCGGTTTCTTACGTTCAACGATACGTGAATCGCGAGTAAGCATACCGAACGGTTTCAAGATAGCACGGAATGACGGATCAAATGTGCAAAGTGCACGAGAGATACCGTGACGAAGTGCATCGGATTGTCCTGAGAAACCACCACCCATAGTAGAAGCAGTGATATCAACCGATGTATCTTGTTTAGTCAAAGAAAGCGGTTGAGTAACACGCAATTTTTTTGCTTCAAGACCACCGAGCCATGCATCGAGTGAAAGACCGTTTACAGTGATTTTACCTGTACCCGGAGCAAGCCATACTTTAGCGATTGAAGATTTTCTTCTTCCGGTTGCATACGTTTTTGCCATCGTTTATCCTTACTTAGCGATCTGTGCAGAGTGAGGGTGTTCAGCACCTGCATAGACTTTTAGTTTTTTCAACATCGCACGACCCAATTTTGTTTTAGGAAGCATACCGCGAGCTGCTAGTTTAAAGAGTTTTTCTGGGTTAGTAGCCAAAAGCTCTGTCAATTTTTCACTTTTAACGCTACCGAAGTAACCGCTGTGTGTGTGATATGCTTTAGTTGCCAATTTGCCGTTACCGTTGATAACGATTTTAGACGCGTTAACGATTACAACAAAGTCACCACAGTCAACATTTGGGGTAAAATACGGTTTATCTTTTCCACGAAGACGAGTAGCAACATCTGTCATCAAACGACCGAATGTTTTCCCTTCTGCATCGATCAAAACCCATTTACGGTCGATTTGCTCAGGTGAAGCAATTTTAGTAAATTTCATCTTGAGTCTCCTTTTAAAGTCTCTATAAATAGTGGCGCAATTGTACCAGCATAAACTTATAATCTACTTAAATTAAGTTTTTTATAAGCACTCCATCCACTCAATACCGCCCTCTACCAAATAACACAAATATCCCTGAACTTCTTCTCCGGTAAGGGAACGAATCGCCTCTTTATAGCGCCGTATTTGATCACGGTGCTTTTCTTCCTCTTCTCTACCGCTTTTGTAGTCGATAATCCTCCACCCTGTATCGTGTTCTACCAATAAATCGATGACGCCCAAATTTCCCTTATGGCGTATCATTTGCTCTTTACGCCAACTTCCGCGGATTAGTCTTCGGAATGTTTCATCTTCGATCAATCGTCCTATTCTTGACTCAATCTCCTCTATCGCACCCTTATATAAGACTGCACCGTAGCGGTTACGGGTTGATTCAAGAGCAATTGCCAGTGATGTGTCACTAAAGTCTCCCATCATCTCCAGTGTGTAGTGCAATGCCAATCCAAACTGCACCGCACCGTAATCATGTGTGGCTTCCTTTACAGGTCGAAGTGTCTCCTCCTGTCTGCCAAACGAGAGCGCTTTGAAATCAACTCTTTTTTCAGGCTCAGGCGGCTGCACATGTTTCGTTTTAAGCTCTAACACTCCCCATTCGGATGGGGCCAATTCTAATGGATCAAACCAGGAGTTTTTGCTTTTCATAATCACCACCAACGATTCAACCGCACGGGTCAGTGCCACATAGAGGGCATTAAGCTGATCTTCATCTTCCAAACGCTTTTCTGCTTCGAGAGCACGTGCATAGGAGGGATCAAATGACTCACGATTTTTTATCCGATAATGCATCCCCAGAAGCTGAGCCCCGTCATACTCATAAACGATCGCATCGTTACGGGAACGTGCCATTCCCAACCGGTCGAGGACGATAACGTGTTCAAACTCCAACCCTTTGGATTTGTGCACGGTCATGATACGAATCCCTTTAAGGTCGCTTTGCGGTGAAGAGGTCTCCAGCCGATCAATCTCAAAAACAATCTCTTCGATATCACGGTATCCCCGCAATGTTTCGATAAACATCAAAGCACTTTTGTCCGCAATCTTGAATTGTCGTACAAACGCGATAACGGTCGTAATCACATCTTCAATACCGGAACGTTCTATCTCTTCACTTTGGGTTCCAAGCAAGGCCGCGCAGTTGGAACGGTAGATCGGCTCACCGAAATAACAATAGCGCAAATACTCGATGATGGAACGGACGCTCCGCTGTGCAATCAACCGGGCAGTCGTTTCCGTTACGACATCGTATCCTCTCGCACTCAAAACCTCTTCCACGGCACTGCCGTCTTTGTTCGTGGCGGTGAGGATAGCGATCTCTTCAGGCGCTGCCCCTTTGTCAATTAAGAATCCTATACGTTCACTCAGTGTTTCCAGAAGTTCATCCGTACTCACCACTTCGACATATCCTCCCGCAAAACTTTGCGGGCTTTGCTGAGGAATGTATCCTTTGATTTTTCCTTCAAACGAACGGTTGACAAAATCGACGATCTGGGAGAGGGAACGGTAGTTAACCCGCAGCGGTTCCACCTGAACATCAAACAACTCGGCGACCTGATGAAACAGTGCGCTTACTCCGCCGCGGAAACGGTAAATGGACTGTTTTACATCCCCGACAAAAAAGAAGCTCCCCCCCTCGTTGACTCCGATACCGGAACGGATCTCTTCGATCAACGGACGGAGAATATCAAACTGGATAACGCTGGTATCTTGAAACTCATCAAGGAGAAGATGTTTAAGACGGGAATCAAGCCGAAAATAGAGGAACTCACTCTCCAATTTCTCCCGTAGCAGAGTATGAACATTCAACGTAATATCATCAAAACTCAGTTCATTGCTCTGGACCGCCATAGCCTGACGGCTTTTGATGTAGAGTTTTAGAATCGAAAACAGTTCTCTGAAATACAAAATCTCCCGACGGCGCATTTGCAAAGCAACCGCATCCTGTATGCCCCGAAGCAGCTCATCCATACGGGGTTCGTACCCTTTTTTAAAAACCCAGTAGTTCATACTTGGTTGTATAAGCCATGTTTTTTTTAAAAGTTCTTCAAAGCTCTCTATTTCGACAGCTTTATTGGCTGTTGGGCTTAAACCTTTACTTTGAACCAGTACGGAAAGCTCTTGGGCAATGCCCATGGCCTGTACTGTGGTGTCATCAGGCACGATAGCCGTGTTATAGGCATCAAGATTCATCTCTTTGTATTTGGAGTACAAGGCAGACAAAAGTCCGAACAAATCGCTAAGGCGTTTATCGCTTAACAGCGAGAGATGCACCAATGCACCCTCTGAGTGCGATACTTCCACTTCATTTAAAAACCGTTCTAAAAGTTTCGTCTCATGATGGTTTTGAATCGTTTTAAATGTGGGCATCAGCCCGGCATTGAGAGCAAACTTTCGTAAAATCCGTCCGAAGAATTTGTCAATGGTGGAAATTTGGATATCGGAACGCAAAAATCGCGACAATACCCTAGGTCTCTCCACTAAAATAGTAGCTTCATCCAGCCCGCTAAGACGAGCGATATGAGGAAGTTCACCTCGTGTCGGCAGCTCTTCGAGGGTAAGGATAATCCTCTCCAGCATTTCGTTGGCCGCTTTATTCGTAAAAGTCAAAGCAACGATGGAAGATGGATTTTCCCCCATAAACAAGAGGCTCAGATAGCGGACGACAAGATTAAATGTTTTACCGCTCCCCGCACTCGCTTCATACGCTAAAAACGGTTCAAATTCCACGCATCACCTCTCTATGACAAAGGTAAACATAGGGACAGTGACGGCATCGGCTCAAGTCCTCGCTCATCTCCCATTCCCATTTTTTTTGAGATGCCATAAACGCCAATATTTCTCGCAGTTTGGCCGTTTTTTCTTCTAAAAACTGCTCGATTTTCAACTCCCCTTTGCCTAAATCGTAATATCCTACTTTTCCCACTTGCCCTAACGCTCCGGCTAAAAGAGCATACACGCTGAGCTGATAATCGACATCGCTCTCTTTAGGCGCTTTGTCCGTATCCGGATATTTTCCGCTTTTATAATCGATCACTTCAAGAGTGCCCGCATACTCATCGATCCGGTCGATCCGTCCCGTCAATGTTATCCCCTCGACCGAAACGGTTGATTCTTTCTCCGTATACAGAACCTGTACCCCGGATGCAAAACGCAATGCTTCGTTCGCATAAAAAGGGTCCAGTTTATCCAACCACAACCGTCTCATGTGACGCTCCAACGGATCATCTGTTTTTCGTTCTTCCCACAGTGCGTCAAAGTTCTCTTTGATCTGCTTCATCGAGTTAAAATGAGTATTCTCGCTAAAAAGTCTCTCCAAGGCACTGTGCAATGCATTCCCGATATCACGTTCCTCTGAAAGGTCACGCGGCAACTCATGATCGCGCAGATGGGCAATATAGCGATAGTAAAACTGTCTTTTGCACGTTAAAAAGCTTTTAAGCCCGCTTGCCGACAACGGATGAAGCGTAAAATCGTATTCACACTCATAGTGTCCGATATTCCGTTCTTTATACTGTGCCTTTGGAAACAGTACCTCTTCGTATCGATACGCAGTCGGAGAGTGTTTAATCCCCAGTTGAAGCAAGAATCGAGACGGCACCGATTCGGCATTTTGTACACATCCGATAACCACTTTTTTAGCTCGGTTGCAAAGAATCGTATAATAGTGTTTTTGGAGCGACTCACGGTCGTGCGCGCTCGGCAGTCCTGCATATTCACGGGTCTTCGTATTTAAAAAGAGGTCTTTTTCACTTTTATGAGGGACATATCCTTCGTTAAAATCGATGATGACTACCCCCTCAAACGCGACACCCCGTGTCTCCAACAACCCCATCACAGTGATTTTTCCGCCTCGCACGTCATCAATGCTCAGTTGATGCAACCGGTTCATAAATATCCGAAATACCGCTCTAAAATCCATCTCTTCCAACGCATGGGTCAAATGACTAAAACGATGCAGCTCGTCAAGAATCATTTCAATCGACTCCGGATCTGCATCATCGAACAATCCTATCAGCTCTTCCAGCTGCGAAAAACGAAATTTTTGCGGATAATGCGTTTTGAACCAATCAATCGTAGAAACACTGATACTTCGGATGCGTTCGCGATTGAGTACGCTTGCTTCATCTAAAAAGAGAGTGATACTCTCCATTTGGCGAAAAAGAGTCGTATTGGCAAATGACTCCCCCATCGCAAAGTTGAAGTTTCCCTCACTATCAAACTCTTTCAACATAACTGCCGCATCTTCATCGGGCAATACGACGACTATTTTTTCCGGTTTTATCCCCTCTTTAACAAACGTTTCGACGGAGGCTTTGATAAATCCGATTTGCGCCAATCGTGTATGAAACATTTCACATTGTACGGAGCGGTTGATACGAAGCGGATTTTCGTCTACAATCCGGATTTCGCTGAGAGATAGACGATATTCCATCCCCTCTTTCAGTTCAAATCCCATCTCTTCAAAACGTGCCGTCATTTTTCGGTTATACGCCGTTGTGTTGTAAAGCAAAATGATCTCTAAATGGCTTGCACACTCTCGCAATAGAGCAATCTCGTATCGGGTTAAATACCCCTCGACGACTATAGTAATCGTCTCAAAATTACGTAAAAAGTCATGTTGGATTGTCGTGTGTTCCGCATTGAAAATCCGATCAGCCCACCCCTCTCGCGTACAGATTTCACCGTATCGCTCACGCAGACGTCTGAGTATCGTAATGTGTTCTTCGTATTCACCGTATACATCGACCGACTGAAGAGTTTCGACAGAAACCTGTTCCGAACTCAACTCTTCAAAAAAACGAAACAGATATTCCGAGTTTTGGATGAAACTAAAAAAATTACGTTCAATATTCAGTGCCGTGAATCCTGAAAAATCGCTCGCTTCGTGCATGGCTAAAAGACGTAAATCTTCATCCGGAACTGTTTTCCCGACTGCTACATACGCTCTTGAGAGAAACTCTCCCATTGTCATCATGTGCGAAAGAAAACATTCATCGGAAATTGCTACCGCTTCACGGATACACCTCGCAGTTGGATAAACGATGCATTCTTTATTCACTGCAGGCTCCCTCTCATTTCTAAAAACAAATACTCATTTTAATAAAGAAACTTATATACATGTTGATTTGTTAGAATAGTGACTATTGTAGTAAATTTCCCCTAAAGGGGAGAAGTAATAGAAGGGATAATGCAGATTATTAAAATTCGAACGTGTTCGGGTAGCGAGTATCCGCTTTGAGATTGTAGTACCGTTTATCGTTCCCGACAGTAACTTTTGCCGTAATATCCCAACGCCCCGCTTTCGGGAGATCTACAGGGGCGAAAGCATAAATACCATCGCTTACAACAGGATTCGTAAGATTAATATCGTGTTTATTAACATCGGGCCGCATAAGAACCGCTTCCACTTTTGCATCGTTAATAGGATTGCCCGATTTATCCGTTACTTTATACTCGACAACGGTCCCTTTTTCTGCAAGTTGAGGCGTTACAAAAGAAATAGTATACTTTTTATCAAATGCAATTTTAGCTTCAATAATATCATTGACACCATGATCGTAATCATGATAACTATGCATTTCAAAATTTTCCATTTCAACCGGATATTTAGAAGCAATTTTTACAGTTGCAACAGACATACCGATTACACCGGTTATTGCCAGTGCTATAATAATAGGCCATTTTGTGCCTGGATTTTTAAACATTATTATCCTTCTTTGGACGAAAAAAGCGCCCGTATACGTATCGTGAGATACCGTACAGAATGATACCGTAAAATATTAACCGAATAAGATCAATAAAATTTTGACTCCCGTTTCCGGCAGAAGAACTAAGCGTAACCCCCTGCGCTGCGGCAATTTGGTCTGCCGTATCGCTGTATCCGTTGTACATCGCAACCGAATACTTTTGGACTGTTTCACTGCCTTTTGTTTTTTCGGCTAAAATTGGCAAGATTGTTCCGCCTCGATTAGCAATAAGTTCCTTTGCCTCATCGTAACTGCGTGCAAACATAATTGCACTGACAACAGAACCGATAAAGGTTGCGTTAGGGCTAAGGATTTGAGCTTTGTTAAAATGTTTGTATAAAGAGACGGGACGAGCTAAGATATCGATTTCCTGCTTCTGCTCTATAAATGTCATAATCACAGCAGGTTCTGCTACTTGTGAAGCAATTTGCTTTTCAAAATCAGCGATGCTTTGATTCTCATCAACATCTTGTGTCATAACAAGATAAAGAGAAACACCTGTTTTTGCTTTTAGTTCTGTACCGATCGCATTGATTTGTTCTGCAAATTTAGGATTATTGACAACATCGTCTTTATATAAATATTCCGCATTGAGTGAGAAAGAAAACAGTGTGATGAAGGTGAGGGCCGCCAGCCCTCGCGAGAGTAACAAAAGCTACCCTTACCCGATGTAAAGATGATTCGGTGTAACAACTGCCCACAAAGTAACAGCTGCAGAAATCACCAACGCGATGGTGATGAGTTTATCCATGATACTTGCCATATTAAACTCCTTATTTTACATCGATCTTATGAGTAGCGTTTTCAGTGCTAATCATTTTGATCTCTTTTTCATTTTGTAGTTGGTAAAAGTTATTCGCACTGCCTTGTTGTACACCCAACCCCCACACGGTTAAACCGGCGAGAATAGAGAGGAGCAACACGGTCGCGATTAACATACCAGTGATTCCGTCCAATGCAAAAATACTACGATTTTCCATTATGACTCTCCTTATTTACTAAGGCCGGTGACATAGGCACCAAGCGCTTTTACTTGAACTTCTGTCAAGTTGTTAAATGCCGGCATTTGACCGATTACACCTTTTTTACCGTGTTTCAATACATTCGCTACTAGCGTAGGATTGAACTCAGCGATATTTGGAGCAACCATATCCATACCTTTACCGTCAGGTCCGTGACATGCAGCACAAACGCCCGCAAATACATCAGCACCTGCAGTGCCTTTCATTCCGCCTGCAACATATTTAGCTACAGAATCGATTTCAGCATCGGTAATCAAAGCACCGGTATTTGCATTCATCAAACCGTTACGATCCGGCATAGGCATTTCCATACCGAGAAGTTGGTTGTTTGATCCATTTTGAATAACATGTTTGATAGACGCTTCAGCGATACGGTGGTTCAAGTTTGCCGCTTTGCCGTCCATACCGTCAGCTTGAAGGCCGTGACATGGAGCACATTGTACGATAAAGATTGATCCGCCCATCTCTTTAAGAGTTGCATCATCCATATTTGCGTATTGCGCTTCGAATTTTGCATCGTGCGCCGCTACTTCTTCATTATATTCACCGATTTGTGAATATGCATTGACCGGATATCCTACAAGGAAATACCAGATCGCCCAGATGGTCATACCGAGAAAGATAACCGCCCATCCAAAAGGAAGTTCGTTTTTATATTCCCCGATTCCGTCCCAGTTTTCATCTGCAAGTTTACCGCTTGCACGGTCAAATTGCATTTGTCGAACATATTTAGTGACTACGAATGCTGTAACAATGACAAGGACAACTGCACCGAGAACGGCGAGTTTGTTAACCCAATCATTTTCACCACCCATACCGCCGGCTCCACCGACAGCAACGTAAGTGAAGCCAAGCATTGCAATTACAACTATGATAGCAGCAAGTACTGTCTTATTCATTTATGCCTCCTACTTTTTCTCTTCATTCTCTGAGATCTTTTCGATCGGATGATCGTTGATCTCATCATGCAGCGCTAGATCTCCGTACTTTTCGTAATCACGCTTCCCTTTCCACTGCGAGCTGTACAAATGATATATGTACGCATACAGAACTACCACCATAAAGGCGGTAAAGAAAAAGTACGCATATGACTGAAAGGTACTAATATCCACGCACTGCTCCTTATTTCAAGCTGTTAAGGTACGCGATTAGCGCTACGATTTCAGGGATTTGACCCGCTGCTACCGCATCTTTAACATCTTGATCTTTCATGTCTGCTGCAATCACTTTTGCCTCTTCGAGAGCATCTGTATGTGCTTCATCCAAGGTTGCTGCCATTTTTACAGTTGCTTTAGAACCGTCAGCCATTGGAAGTTCTTCGTTATAAGGCGTTTTAAATACTTTGTTAACAGTTACCATTTCTGCATATGCAGTATCGATATCCGCAGTATTTTTGAACAACCATGGGTATGCCGGCATGATTGAACCTGGAACGACTGCCGCAGGATCTTTCATGTGGTTTTCATGCCAGTCTGTCGTACGGTAGTTTCCTACACGCATCAAATCCGGACCAGTACGTTTTGAACCCCAAAGGAATGGGCGGTCATACGCATATTCACCGCTCAAGCTGTAGTGACCGTAACGGTCAGTTTCAGATTTAAACGGACGAACCAATTGTGAGTGACACGCATTACAACTATTTTTGATGTAAACGTGACGGCCAGCCAATTCTAACGTGCTGTAAGGTTTCGTACCGATAACCGGACGAGACGCTTCTGCAAAGTTTGGCAAAATTTCAATAAGCCCCGCGAACGCGATGGTAACAAATACTGCTACCGCGAAAAAGAACGGGTGTTTTTCTAACCAGTGAAACATATTTCCCCCTTCTGTTATGCGCCCATCGGCGACGCGTTTTGTAGTTCACTCTCTTCAACACGGCGAGAGCTTGTCATTGTTTTGTACATATTGAATGCAAACAAGAACATACCTACAAGGTACAATGTACCACCAACCGCACGGATAGTGAAGTAAGGGTGCAATACTTGAACTGTATCGATGAATGAGTAAGCAAGGTTACCGAACTCATCGTGTGCACGCCACATCATACCTTGTGTAATACCGGCAATCCACATAGAAGTGAAATACAATACAACACCTAGAGTTTGAATCCAGAATTGAGTATTCATCAATGATTTAGAATAAATCTCACGTTTGAATA